>DATFRM010000081.1:0-5557 GCA_035263265.1 Actinomycetes bacterium | reverse complement strand
GCTGGCGGTAACCATGAACGAGGGGGTCGCGATCTGCGTCGAGTGCGACCCGTCCCGGATCCAGCGCCGCCTCGATCATCGCTACCTGGACGTGCGCGCCGACAACGTCGAACATGGGCTGCAGCTGGCGATCGAGGCGCGGGACGCCGGCCGGCCGTACTCGATCGGCGTGCTGGGCAATGCCGCGGAGGTGGTGCCGCAACTGCTGGCGATGAGCGCACCGATCGACATCGTGACCGACCAGACCAGCGCCCACGATCCGCTCGCCTACCTCCCGATCGGCGTCGCGTTCGAGGACTGGGCGGCCGAGCGGGAGAAGGACCCTATCGGTTTTACCCACCGTGCTCGCGCGTCGATGGCACGGCACGTCGCGGCGATGGTGGGCTTCCAAGACGCCGGTGCTGAGGTGTTCGACTACGGCAACTCGATCCGAGGCGAGGCGAAGCTAGCCGGCTACGAGCGCGCGTTCGACTTCCCAGGCTTCGTGCCGGCCTATATCCGGCCGCTGTTCTGTGAGGGCAAGGGCCCGTTCCGCTGGGCGGCACTGTCCGGGGATCCGAAGGACATCGCGGCCACCGATCGGGCGATCCTGGAGCTGTTCCCGGACAACCAGGCGCTGGCCCGGTGGATCCGACTGGCCGAGGAGAAGGTGCACTACCAGGGTCTTCCGGCGCGCATCTGCTGGCTCGGTTACGGCGAGCGGGACAGAGCCGGCGAGCGGTTCAACGACATGGTGGCCAGCGGTGAGCTGACCGCCCCGATCGTGATCGGCCGCGATCACTTGGACTGCGGCTCGGTGGCCTCGCCCTATCGGGAGACCGAGGCGATGGCCGACGGTTCGGACGCGATCGCCGACTGGCCGCTGCTCAACGCGATGCTCAACGTGGCATCCGGTGCGTCGTGGGTGTCGATCCACCATGGCGGTGGGGTCGGCATCGGCCGATCCATCCACGCCGGGCAGGTCACCGTTGCGGACGGCACCCCGCTGGCCGGGCAGAAGATCGCCAAGGTGCTCGGCAACGATCCCGGCACCGGGGTGATGAGGCATGTCGACGCCGGATACCAGCGGGCGGCCGAGGTAGCCGACGAACGCGGGGTGAAGATCCCGATGCGTTCGGGCGGATGACCGGTTCGGTCGAGGCCGATGTTCGGGATCTCCTCGACTCACTGCACCCGATCGGCCGGCATCCGGAAACCGGCGGATACCGCCGCTTTGCTTGGACTCCGGCCGATCGGGAGTGCCGTGACTGGTTCCACCAGCAAGCTCGGGCCCGCAACCTCGCCTACCAGGTCGACCGTAACGGCAACCAGTGGGCGTGGTGGGGTGAGTCCCGGACCGGGTCGGTGGTAACCGGCAGCCACCTAGATAGCGTGCCCGATGGCGGCGCGCTGGACGGCCCACTCGGCGTCGTGTCGGCGTTTGTGGCGATCGACCTGCTCCGGTCCCGCGACTTTGCACCGGCCCATTCGGTCGCAGTCGTCAACTTTGCTGACGAGGAGGGGGCCAGGTTCGGCGTCGCCTGCTCCGGGTCCCGGCTGCTCACCGGTGTACTCGACCCGGAACGGGCCCGGTCGCTAGCGGACCTCGACGGGATCACGATGGAGGCCGCGATGCGCACGGCCGGCCATGACCCGGACCGGCTGGGCCGGGACGACGAGGCACTGGCCGCGATCGGGGTCTTCGTCGAGCTACATGTCGAGCAGGGCAGAGCCCTGGCCGACCTTGACGCGCCGATCGCGGTGGCGAGCGCGATCTGGCCGCACGGACGGTGGCGGTTCGACTTCGAAGGCCGAGCCGATCACGCCGGCACCACCAAACTGGTCGACCGGCACGACCCGATGCTGTCGTTCGCCACCACCGTGCTGGCCGCTCGCGACGAAGCCACAAAGCGCGATCTCGTGGCCACCTTCGGCCGCGCACTGGTGGAGCCGAACGGTACGAACGCGATCCCGTCCCGGGTGACCGCCTGGCTGGACGCCCGCGGTCCCGATCCGGCCGAGGTCGAGGCACTGGTCGCCGCGGTGGCCGGCCGGTCGACCGGGAGCGTGATCCGGGAGTCGTGGACCCCGCCGGTGGAGTTCGACCGAATGCTCCGGGAGCGGATCGTCACCGTGCTCGAGCAGCGCACCGGGACTGCGCCACCGGTGCTGGCGACCGGCGCCGGCCATGACGCCGGAATCCTGGCGGCCGAGGTGCCCACCGCGATGCTGTTCGTCCGCAACCCGACCGGGGTCTCCCACTCGCCGGCGGAGCACGCCGAGCTCGCCGACTGCGTGGCCGGGGTGGAGGCGCTGGCCGCCGTCCTGGCGGAGCTGGCCGGCTGATGGCCCGCTGGTATGCCGAGTACGCGTGGCTCGGGGATCGGTTCGCCCCCGACGTCGTGATCGAGGCCGACGACTCGGTGTTCACCGCTGTCACCCCGGACGCGAGCGCGCCGCCGGCTGGCACCGTCCGGCTGTCCGGTCTCACCCTGCCCGGCCTGGCGAACGCGCACTCGCACGCGTTCCACCGCGCGCTGCGCGGCCGAACCCAGGCCGACCGCGGATCGTTCTGGACCTGGCGCGAGCAGATGTACCAGGTCGCGGACCGACTGACCCCGGACAGCTACCTGCGGCTGGCCCGCGCCACCTACGCCGAGATGGCGCTGGCCGGGATCACGTGCGTCGGCGAGTTCCACTACCTGCACCATGGCCCGGGCGGGCAGCGGTACGACAACCCGAACGCGATGGCGGACGCGCTGTTCGAGGCGGCGCACCAGGCCGGGATCCGGATGACGCTGCTCGACACTCTCTACCTGTCCGGCGGGGTCGAGCAGGCGCTGGAGGGTCCGCAGCTCCGGTTCGGCGACGGGAGCGCGGAGGCCTGGGCGGACCGGGTCGACGCGATCGTGCCGCCGGCGGACGCCCGGTTGGGCTGCGCGATCCATTCGGTCCGTGCGGTCCCGTTCGGCTCGATGGAGCCGCTGGTGGCGTGGAGCCACCACCGCGGGGCGCCGCTGCACGTTCACTTGTCCGAGCAGCGCACCGAGAACGAGGCGTGCCTGGCTCGCTACCAGCGCACGCCCACCAGGTTGTTGGCCGAGGCGGGCGCGCTCGGACCGCGGACCACCGTGGTCCACGCCACCCACCTCACCGAGACCGACATCACCAAGCTGGGAGGTGCGCGGGTGTTCGTCTGCATGTGCCCCACCACCGAGCGCGACCTCGCGGACGGCATCGGTCCGGCCCGGGTACTGGCCGATCGTGGCGTGACATTGACGCTGGGCACCGACAGCCACGCGATGATCGACATGTTCGAGGAGGCGAGGGCGGTAGAGCTGAACGAGCGGCTGGACACCGAGGAGCGCGGACACTGGACCGCGGCCGAACTCCTGGCCGGGGCGACCGCGGCCGGACACGCCAGCCTGGGCTGGCCCGACGCCGGTGTGATCGCCGCCGGTTCCCAGGCCGATCTGGTAACGCTCGACCTGTCGTCGGTACGGCTGGCCGGGGCGAGCCGGGACGCACTGGCCGAGTCGGTGATCTTCTCGGCCACCGCCGCCGATGTCCGGCATGTCGTGGTCGCCGGCCGGGATGTGGTCCGGGACGGCTGGCACCTGCTGGTGCCCGATGTCGCCGGTGAGCTCGACCGGGTCATCGGCGAAGTGCTGACCGGATAGGTATCGAGATGGCGACCACGCTGCTGACCGGCATCGCCGAGTTGGTGACGAACGATCCGGCGATGGCCGAAGCCGGCACCGCCGGACCCGAAGACGGTGCCGCGAGCGGGTCCGACCGTTCGGCCGGGTCGAATCTGCCCGGGGCCGGCCGGCTTGGCCTGCGGACCGACGCAGCCGTCCTCATCGACGGCGAGCGGATCGGCTGGATCGGCTCGGCTGGCGCGGCCCCGGCCGCGGATCACCGGGTCGACCTCGGCGGCCGGGCGGTGCTACCCGGCTTCGTGGACAGCCACGCCCACCTGGTCTTCGCCGGCGACCGGGCGGCTGAGTTCGCGGCTCGGATGACCGGCCAGCCGTACGCCGCCGGCGGCATCCGGACCACCGTTGCGGCCACCAGGGCGGCCACCGACGAGAGACTGCGGGCGAACGTGGACCGGCTTCGGCGCGAGGCGCTGGCCGCCGGGACCACCACGATCGAGTGCAAGTCCGGCTACGGCCTGACCGTGGCGGACGAGGCCAGGTCGGTCCGGCTGGCCGCCGAGCTCACCGACGAAGTCACCTATCTGGGCGCGCACGTCGTCCCGGCCGAGTACGCCGACGACCCGGCCGGCTACGTGGATCTTGTATGCGGCGAGATGCTCGCCGCTTGCGCGCCGCACGCCCGCTGGGTGGACGTGTTCTGCGAGCGCGGCGCGTTCGACGCCGATGCGACCCGCCAGATCCTGCGGGCGGGCACCGCCGCCGGGCTCGTTCCGCGGCTGCACGCGAACCAGCTCGGACCCGGGCCGGGCGTCCAGATCGCCGCCGAGCTCGGTGCGGCGTCGGCGGATCACTGCACGCACCTCGACGACGCCGACGTCGCCGCGCTCGCCGATTCGGGTACGGTCGCGACTCTGCTTCCGGGCGCCGAGTTTTCGACCCGCTCGCCGTATCCGGACGCGCGCCGGTTGCTCGATGCCGGGGCAACGGTCGCGCTGGCCACCGACTGCAACCCCGGCTCCTCGTTTACGACGAGCATGCCGTTGTGCATCGCGCTGGCGGTGCGGGAGATGCGGATGAGCCCGGCCGAGGCGGTATGGTCGGCAACTGCCGGCGGCGCCGTGGCGCTGCGCCGGACCGACATCGGGACGCTGCGGGCCGGCGCCCGAGCCGACTTCGTGGTGCTCGACGCGCCGTCCTACCTGCATCTTGCTTATCGCCCCGGGGTGCCGCTGGTGCTCAGGGCGTTCCAGGCCGGCACGAGCCCGACTGTCACGAGTTTGCCCGCCTCCTGACCGGATGACATTGCGGTACGAACCACCCACCGATCAGTTGACTATTCGGTGACCGAAACGGCTATCGACCGGGGTCCTGCGATGCCCTAGGCTGCCGGGCGTCCAGATCTCCTGATCTCGTACGGGGGTATTCGTCATGTCTCGAAGGCGTGCCATCGCCGCCGGTACTGCTGTGGCAGTTCTATTGGGCCTGAGTTCGGCGCTGGCCGGCTCGGCCGGAGCTGCCGGCACTGGTACCGCCGGCACCGCGGCACTCGCTCCGGCCGCCGCCGCTGAGCAGGCGCTACGCGCGGCAACCAAGGGTGATGTAACGATCACTAGGGACCATGCCGGCAAGGTCCATTTCGTCGGAACCAAGGCTGGGCAGCCGGCGGCCAGGCCGTCGGGGATCTCCGCCAACGCCGCTCCGGCCACCGCGGCGCGAGCCCACCTCGACAAGTACGCGGCGCTGTTCGGTGTCAACAGCTCCGAGCTGACCGCGACCGGCACCGCAAAGAGCGGCGCCGTCAATGCGGTGCGCTTCGCACAGCATCAGGGCAATGTCCCGGTGCTGGCCGGCGAGCTGGTCGTGTCGGTCGACGCCGACGGCAACCTGGTGTCGATCAACGGTGAGACCGGTGCTAC
>DATFRM010000080.1:0-2718 GCA_035263265.1 Actinomycetes bacterium | reverse complement strand
GGGCTGGACGAGCGCAGCCCGCTGCGCTCGGCGGAGCGTGATATCGGCTGGCCGGTCGGGCCTGCCTACTCCGGGTTCCTCGACCGGTTTGAGGCGGCGTACCAGGCCGAACTCGCCGCGTTCCTCGATTACGCGCGGGATCGCATCGACTGCCCCTGCTCGGGTGCGGATGCACTGGCCGCGCTGCAAGTCAGTGAGGCCGCCGAGCGGTCGCGGGCCGAGCGCCGGCCGGTTCGGGTGGCGGAGCTCGAGTGAGTCGGGTGCCGCATCTGGACATCGGGCCGGTCGCCGGCAACCCGGCCACGTTGCGCGATCGAGCCGTCGCCGCGCCGATCTCGTGGGGAGTCAGCGAGGTCCCGGGTTGGGGCCATCAGATGCCGATCCATCGGGTGCTTGCCGAGATGCGAGCGCTCGGTCTGGCCGTCACCGAACTCGGCCCGCCCGGCTTCCTGCCGGGCGGCTCCGCCGAACGAGCCGCGCTCCTCGACCGGTACGGCTTGCGGGTGATCGGCGGGTTCATCCCGGTCGTCCTGCATGACCCGGACGCCGATCCGCAGCCGGCCCTGGCCCGGATCGCGGCCGAGTTCGCCACTACGGGTATCGGGGTGCTGGTGCTGGCCGCCGACCTCGGCAAGGAGGGCTACGACGAGCAGGTCGAGGTCGACCCGGCCGGTTGGCGGGCCATGCTGGCCAATCTGGATCGGGCGGCGGCGATCGCGGCCGACCACGGCCTGATCGCGGCGCTGCACCCGCATGTCGGTACTGCGGTGGAGCGGCCGGCGCAGGTGGAGCGCGTGCTCTCCGAATCCGAGATCGCGCTGTGCCTGGACACCGGGCACTACCTGGTCGGCGGCGGCGATCCGGCGGAGCTGGTGGCGACCGGTGCGGACCGGATCGCGCACGTCCACCTCAAGGACGCCGATCTCGAGCTCGCGGCGAGGGTTAGAACCGCTGAGCTGGGCTACGCGGACGCGGTGACAGCCGAGCTCTATCGGCCACTCGGTCAGGGCGCCGCACGTATTGCCGATGTGGTCGGCCGGCTTGAGTCCGCCGGATATTGCGGCTGGTACGTGCTGGAGCAGGACGTTCGGCTCGACCGCGAGCCCGATCGGCAGGCCGGACCGATCGGCGCGGTCCGGGCCAGCCTCGACTACCTGGCCGCGCTGGAGCCGGAGCGGCCGGCCGGGCCGGCTCGAGGGCGGTGAACATGCCGTTCGACGTGGTCACCATCGGCCGGGTCGGGGTGGACGTCTACCCCGATCAGATCGGCGTCGGCCTGGCCGAGGTCGAACACTTCACCCGGTACCTCGGTGGCAGCGCGACGAACGTGGCGGTCGCGGCTGCTCGGCTCGGCCTGCGCTCCGCGGTCGTGACCAGGACCGGGGCCGACCCGTTCGGCGACTACGTACATGCGGCGTTGCGCGGGTTCGGTGTCGACGACCGCTGGGTCAGCTCGGTTCCCGGACTGCCGACACCGGTCACGTTCTGCGCGATGCTGCCACCCGACGACTTCCCGCTGTACTTCTACCGGGAGCCGAAGGCACCTGATCTGGAGATCCGCGCCGACGATCTCGACCTTCCTGAGCTGGCGGCGGCTCGAGTGCTGTGGGCCACGGTGACCGGGCTGTGCCAGGAACCGAGCCGGACCGCGACCCTGGCCGCGTTGCGGTCCCGGCGGCGTAGCCATCCGACCGTGCTCGACCTGGACTACCGGCCCCAGTTCTGGCCGTCGGACACGGCTGCGACCACGGCCGTGGCCGCCGCGCTGCCACATGTCACCGTCGCCGTCGGGAACCTCGACGAGTGCGAGGTGGCGGTCGGCACCCACGACCCGCGGGCTGCCGGAGCTGCGCTGCTCGATCGCGGGGTGGAGTTGGCCGTGGTGAAGCTCGGCCGGGATGGCGTGCTGGCCATGACGAAGACCGAGACCGCCCGCGCCGCGCCGATCCCGGTCCGGGTCGTCAACGGACTCGGCGCCGGCGACGCGTTCGGCGGCGCGCTGTGCCTGGGCCTGCTGCGCGGCTGGCCGCTGCCCAGGACGTTGCGCTTCGGCAACGCGGCCGGCGCGATCGTGGCCGGGCAGATCGCGTGCTCGGCGGCGATGCCTACCGAGACCGAGGTCGTCGCGATGCTGGCCGAGGTCGACCGGGCCGAACCGGAGGGGGTGTCCGGTGCGCGATCGCATCAGCCGTGAGATCGCGGAGATCCGGGCCTACCGGCCGGAGGCGATCGCGGAAGCCGCGGCCCGGCGCCGGCGCCGTCCGCTGCTCGGATATCCAGGCCGCCTGGTGATCATCGCCGCCGACCACCCGGCCCGCGCCTCGCTCGCCGCCGGCGGCCGGCCGATGGCCATGGCCAACCGGTGGGACCTGCTGGAACGCCTGGTTGTCGCGTTGGCGCGGCCAGGCGTGGACGGGGTGCTGGCCACCGCGGACATCGTCGAGGACCTGCTCGTGCTGGGTGCGCTCGAGGAGAAGGTGGTCATCGGGTCGATGAACCGGGGTGGCCTCGCCGGCACCCAATTCGAGCTGGACGACCGGTTCACCGGGTACGACGCCGACTCGCTGGCCACGATGGGTTTCGACGGCGGAAAAATGCTGCTGCGCATCGACCCCGACGATCCGGCCTCGGTCCGCACCATCGCCGCGTGCGCTGGGGCGATCACCGACCTGGCCGGGCACCGGCTGATGGCGATGGTCGAGCCGTTTCTGTGCACCC
>DATFRM010000079.1:0-6644 GCA_035263265.1 Actinomycetes bacterium | reverse complement strand
AGCAGGATCGTGCGCGCATTCGGGTAGTCCTGCTCGAACTGCAGGATGTTGCGGATCGACGCACCACGGAACGCGTAGATGGACTGGTCGGCATCGCCCACTACGGCCAGCTCGGCCGGCGGCACCGCAGGACCGTCCGCACCGGCCGGCACGCCGGTGCCGACCAGCTCACGGACCAGCGCGTATTGGGCGTGGTTGGTGTCTTGGTACTCGTCGACGAGCACGTGCCGGAATCGCCGGCGGTAGTGCTCGGCCAGATCCGGGAACGCCTGCAGCGCGTGCACGGTGGTGGCGATCAGGTCGTCGAAGTCGAGCGCGTTGGATTGGCGCAGCCGGGTCTGGTACTCCGCGTACGCGCCTGCGACGGTCCGCTCCCGGACGTTGCCCGCACGCTCCATCGCGGTCTCGTAGTCGATCAGCTCGTTCTTGAAGTTGGAGACCGTGAACGACAGCACCCGGGGTGGGAACTGCTTCGGGTCCAAATCCAGCTCGCGGCAGACCAGCGTCATCAACCGGTTCGAGTCGGCCTGGTCATAGATGGAGAAGCTGGTGGTGAAGCCGAGCCGCTTGGCCTCCCGGCGGAGAATCCGCACGCACGCCGAGTGGAACGTGCTGACCCACATCAGCTTCGCCCGCGGCCCGACCAACCTGGACACCCGGTCCTTCATCTCGCCGGCGGCCTTGTTGGTGAACGTGATCGCCAGGATCTCGCCCGGGTGCACCTTGCGGGCGGCGAGCAGGTACGCGATCCGGTGGGTGAGCACTCGGGTCTTGCCGGATCCGGCACCCGCCACGATCAGCAGCGGACCGCCCTCGTGCAGGACCGCCTCCCGCTGCTGTGGATTGAGGCCCTCGAGCAGGGTCTCCGGATCGGCCGGCTTGAACCGCGGCTTGCGCTGCGCCGGGCTGGAGTCGTCGGCCGGCGCGTCGGGCTCATGCTGGCCGGCGGCGTCGACCGGCACCGCGCGCACCGGGCCGCCGAAGCCGGGCATCGGAAGGTCGTCGAACAGGCTGCTCATCTCGGCCCGAGTCTAGGTGGAGACACCGACGTTCTGCCGACCGGCGGCGGCCACGTGTCGGCGGTGTCACGCAGCGTCGGACTAGGGTCTGGAGAGAACCTGCCGGAACGCCTGATCGGAGCCGTAGCGTGCTCAAGGACAGCGAAGTCGAGCGGATCCTGGTCGCGGTCGCACATCCCGACGATGCCGAGTTCGGTGCGGCCGGCACGGTCGCGAGCTGGACCGACGCGGGAATCGAGGTCTCGTACTGCGTCATCACCGACGGTGACGCCGGCGGTTTCGACCCCGCCGTGCCGCGAAGTGAGATCGGTGGCATCCGGCGCTCCGAGCAGCGCAACGCGGCGAAGATCCTTGGCGTCGAGGACGTGCACTTCCTCGGATATCGGGACGGCTCACTCGAGCTCTCGCACACACTTCGCCGGGACATCACCCGGGTGATCAGGCAGACCCGCCCGCAGCGGATGGTGATCCAGTCCCCGGAGCGCAACTGGGAGCGGATTCACGCCTCGCACCCGGACCACATGGTGGCGGGTGAGTCCGCGTTGCGCGCGCTGTACCCGGACGCGCGCAACCCGTTCGCGCACCCGCAACTGCTGGCCGACGAGGGGCTGGAGCCGTGGACGGTGGAGGAGGTGTGGCTGAGCACACACCACACCCGGTCGCACTTCGTGGACGTGACCGACCAGCTGGACCGCAAGGTCGCCGCCTTGCGCGCCCACGAGAGCCAGACCGCGCACATGGATGACCTGGAGGCGATGCTCCGGGATTGGATGGGGCGCAACGCGGCGGATGGTGGCCTGCCCGCCGGCCGGCTGGCCGAAGCGTTCGCGGTCTACCCGACCGACTGAGGCACCGGTTTGCCCGGCGCGACTGGGCCGCGCTAGACCAGCCGGCGAGCGGCGGCCCAGCGGGACAGCTCGTGCCGATTGGACAGCTGCAGCTTGCGCAGCACCGCGGACACGTGCGTCTCCACGGTCTTCACCGAGATGAACAGCTCGGCGGCCACCTCGCGATAGGTGTAGCCGCGCGCGATCAACCGCAGCACCTCACGCTCGCGCTGGGTGAGCCGGTCCAGATCTTCGTCGACGGACGGGGCGTCCGGGGAGTTCGCGAACGCATCAAGGACGAAGCCGGCCAGCCGGGGCGAGAACACCGCGTCGCCGTCGGCGACCCTGATGAGCGCGCCGATCAGCTCCGGACCGGTGATCGTCTTGGTGACGTAGCCACGCGCACCGGCCCGGATCACGCCGATCACGTCCTCGGCCGCGTCCGACACCGATAGCGCCAGGAACTTCACCTCGGGCAGCCGCGTCGCCAGCAGGTCGAGCACGGTACGCCCGCCGCCACCGGGCAGGTGCACGTCGAGCAGCACGACGTCCGGCCGGGTCGCCGTGATGACCGCCACCGCGGTCTCTACGTCCTCGGCTTCGCCGACGATGTCGACGGCGTCGCCGAGCTCGGCGCGGACCCCGGTACGGAACATCCGATGATCGTCTACCAGCACTACCCGCAGCATGCTCATCCTGGTCAGGCACCCTTTCCTACCGGCTCGCGGGGCATCTCGAGGAGGACCTCGCTGCCCTCGCCCGGCGTGCTGCGCACCCGTGCGTTACCGCCGTTGCGCCGCATCCGGCCGATTATCGACTCCCGAATGCCGAGCCGGTCGGCCGGCACCGAGTCGGGATCGAAGCCAGGTCCGCGATCCCGGACGAAGAGATTGACCGCCCCGTCGTCGATCTCGGCGTAGACCGAGATCGTGGCGCCGGCCGGGGCGCCGTACTTGGCCGCGTTCACCATCGCTTCCCGCGCCGCCCGCAGCTGTGCCGCGGTGGCCTCGGTCAGCGGGCAGTCACCGACCACGACGACGTCGATCTCCACGCTGTGCTCGTCCTCGACGTCGCCGGCCAACTCCTCGAGCGCGGTCTTGAACGAGGTGCCGGGTGTCGCGGGTCGCCGGTACAGCCAGCCACGCAGGGCTCGCTCCTGGGCCCGAGCCAGTCGGCTCACCTCGCGCGGATCGTCGACGTGCCGCTGAATCATGGCCAGCGTCTGCAGCACCGAGTCGTGCACGTGCGCGGCGAACTCGGCGCGCTCCTGGGACCGGATCCGTTCCCGGCGCTCGGCGGTCAGCTCCGCCACCAGCCGCACCCAGAACGGGCTGGAGATCACGGCCAGCCCAGCGGTAACCACCAGGATGGCCAGGACGCTCTCTCCGGCATCGGCGAAATTACTGCGGCTGGCCAGGAAGAAGGCGCTGCCGCCAAGCACCAACACGGCGCCGAGCACCATCCGCAGGATGATCCCGGTCCGGCGCTCCCCGGTAACCAGGAGCCAACGGCCCCGTTGCGCGTCGTCCAGCTGCCGCCAGAGCATGGCCGCGCCGGCCGCGGCCAGCGCCAGCGAGATCGCCAGCGGATAGCCGATCCGGGCGATTTCGAGTCGCTGCAGCACCAGGACCGCGCCCAGTACCAGCGCAGCGAACGCGACTACCTGGGTGACCTCGTGCTCGTTGAACCTCCGGGACGAGCGCTTGGGCGCGTCCGCGGCAACCTGCTGCGGCAGCACGATCCAGAACGCGCCATATAGGACGATGCCGATTCCGCCGGCGAGCGTGAGCAGGACGAAGGCCAGCCTGATCCAGACCACCTCGGTCCGCAGATGCTCGGCCAAGCCGCGCGCGACGCCGCCGAGCAGCCGCCCGTCGGCGCTCCGGTAGACCCGGCGCTGGCCCGGCTGCTCCAGGTCGGATTGCGCGCTCACGTACAGATCGTCACACGTCGCGGGCCCGCAAGCCATCGGGGTTCACCCAGAGCGCTGCCCCTGGCTCTGACCGCGGCCGGATCAGGGTGGATATCCGGGTGCCTCCCGATGGTGAGTTCGCGCCTGGCACAGCAGGATGACCGCATGACCACCAAACCGACTCCGGAGCCGGCCGCGGAGGACCAGACGCCGGACGAGCCCCAGGAGGCCCCAGCGCCGGGGGGTGGCGCCTCCCCGCCGCCCTCGCCGGCCGACGACCTCCCATCGTCCGCTGCGTCTCCGACCGCAGCGTCCCCGTCCGCTACGTCCGCGACGGCTTCCCCCACGTCAAGGCCGGACGGCGACGCACCGCCGCCTCCGGAGTCGCCGGGTGGGCCCACCCCGCCACCCCCACCGGCGGGCGGCGATTCCCCGCGCCCGGAATCACCGGGTGGTGGGCCCACCCCGCCCCGTCCCTCCGGCGATGCACCCCCACCCGGTACCCCGCCGCCACCACCTGGCGCTCCACCAGGTACCCCGCCACCCGGTACTCCACCACCCGGCACTCCGCCGCCCGGTGCGATGCTGCCGCCCGGCACTCCGCCGCCCGGCGCGATGCCGCCGCCCGGGGCGCCATCCGGTCCTCCTGGTCCGCCACCACCGGGAACCCGCGATCTGCGCCAGCTCCGCCGGAGCACCACGGATCGCAAGCTCGCCGGTGTCGCCGGCGGCCTGGGCCGGTTGCTGGACGTCGACCCGCTGATCTTCCGAGTGCTGTTCGTGGTATTCACCCCGTTCGGCGGGGTCGGCCTGCTGCTGTACGGAATCCTGTGGCTGCTGGTACCGGAGGACAACGAGCCGGACTCCGAGGCCCAGAAGCTCGTCCAGGGCCGGAACAGCAACCAGGCGATCGTGGCGATCAGCGCGATTATCACCGGCTTCGTGCTGTTCATCGCGGTAGCCGTTCACCGCTGGGACGTGGCGCTCTGGCTGTTCGCGATCGGTCTGGTCGTGTACCTGGTCGCGAAGGACCGGGACAGCACCCGGGCCTGGCGCGGCGCCACCAGTCCGACGAGTACTCCCCCGCCCGGTTCACCGGGCCCAGCCGCTCCCGCACCGCCGCCCCCGCCCGGTCCCGCGCCGTACCGCTCCTACGCACCCGGTCCTTACCCGCCCGGGTCCTATCCGCCCGGGTCCTATCCGTCCGGTCCGCCGGCGGCAGGCTCGCCGTACCAGGCCTCCGGCGGCGGCTACCGGCCCGGCGGCACCGCGACGATCCCGACCGCGCCTAGCGACATTCCGCCTGGTGGGACAGGTCGGTGGGGGTACCGTCCGCCACCCCAGCCCCCCCCGGTGCCGCCGAAGCCGGCAGAGCCGCGCTCGATCTTGCCCTGGCTCACGCTCAGTGCCGCAGCACTGGCGGCCGGCGTGCTGGTCGCGCTCGATGCGGCCGGCTGGCAGGACATACCGTCGCGCGTGGTATTGGCCGTGGCCCTGGTCGTCATCGGCGCCGGTCTGATCGTCGGCACCTGGTTCGGCCGGGCGCGCAGCCTGATCACCGTCGGCCTGATCGTGGCGTTTGCGCTATTCATCGCGTCGCTTCGGGTGCCCCTCGGCGGAGGCATCGGTGAGGTCCACTACCAGCCGCGCACGGTCGCCGAGGCGGGGCGCGAGCATCGGCTCGGCATCGGAAAGATGGTCCTCGATCTGCGGCAGCTCGACCCCGAAGGGCGATCCGTCGGGGTAACCGCGAGCATGGGGATCGGCCAGACCATCGTCTGCCTGCCCACCAACGTAGCGGCACAGGCGCACGCCGATGTCGGCCTCGGCTCGGTGACCGTAGAGGCGGCCAACCTGCACCGGGACGGCGAATACATCTCCAGCGAACCGACCGGCCCGGGAGTGCAGGACGGGTTGATCGAACTCAGCGTCAAGCAGGGTGTCGGCGACATCCTGTTCACCGAAGGAGCGGACTGTGAAGCGTCATCCGGCTGATCTGATCGCACTTATCGCCGGTCTGATCTTCGTACTGATCGGCTCCGCTTATCTGACACGTGACAACGTCGACTTCGGAGCCGACGGAACCGAGTGGCTGCTGCCGCTGGCACTAATCGGGCTCGGCATCGCCGGGCTAGCCGGCTCGATCGCCGGCGTCCGGCGCACCCGCAACGACGACACCGAGCCGGCCACCGAGCGGGTCGCGCAGCCAGTAGCGGATGACGATGAGCCCGACGTTGGCAACGCCGAGCCGATCGACACCCAGCAACACAGCCAACCATGATCAGGGGTCGGCCAGCCCGGATACCGGGACCCGCCGCTCCTGATCATGCAACGGACTGCCGCAGCCGCCCGCTACTCCCACTCGATCGTGGCGGGCGGCTTACTGGTCACGTCGAGCACCACTCGGTTGACCTCGCGGACCTCGTTGGTGATCCGGGTGGAGATCCGCTCGAGCACGTCGTACGGCAGCCGCGACCAGTCCGCGGTCATAGCGTCCTCGCTGGACACCGGGCGCAGCACCACCGGATGACCGTACGTCCGCTCGTCGCCCTGGACGCCCACCGACCGGACGTCGGCCAGCAGCACTACCGGGCACTGCCAGATCGAGCGGTCCAGACCGGCCGCGGACAGCTCGGCTCGGGCGATCGCGTCCGCCGCACGCAGCGTCGCTAGCCGGTCGGCGGTGACCTCGCCGATGACCCGGATCGCCAGCCCGGGCCCGGGGAACGGCTGTCGCCAGACGATTTCGGCCGGTAGCCCGAGCCGCTCGCCGAGCGCTCGAACCTCGTCCTTGAACAACCGCCGCAACGGCTCAACCAGCTCGAACCTCAGGTCATCCGGCAGCCCGCCGACGTTGTGGTGGGACTTGATGCTCGCGGTGCCGGC
>DATFRM010000078.1:0-3673 GCA_035263265.1 Actinomycetes bacterium | reverse complement strand
ATCAGCAGGCTGTTGAGCACCGCTTCCTCGGTCGCCTCGACGGCGGCCGCGAAGAACGGGTTGAGGTCGCTGCCCAGCAGCGGCGCGCTCTGCGGTGCCGAGTCGCGTCTTGTTCGCAGCCCGGTCGCGCAGGCTAGGAAGATCTCCCCGCTGCCATGGTTCGCGGTCGAACCGGTCCGGGCCAGGCCAAGCCCGGCCCGCCGGGCGAGCCGCTCGCACCCGGCGTGATCGAGCGAACCGTCGGTGACCAGCGCGACGATGCAGGATCCGGCCGGGGGAGCGGTCGGCTCGCCCACCGGTGGCTTCGGCAACAGCCGACCGACGGGCACCCCGGCCACGGTTAGCCATCGCTGCGCACCGAAGTTGGTCATGACCAGCGCGGCTACAGTGTGACCGCTCGGCAGCACCCGGGACGCGCTGCCGATCCCGCCCTTGTAGCCGAGGCAGGTCATCCCGGTACCGGACCCGACCGCACCCTCCGGCGGTGGCACTGCCAGGCCGATCGAAATACGGGCCGCGGCCAGTGCGTCCGCCACGTCCTGCCGACTTACCTGCATCCGGCGGGCCTCGGACAGGAACGAGTCGTCGCACTCGGCCACTACCGGAATGATCACGTTCTCCTCGCCGATCTGCGGCTCCTCCTCGATGAGCAGTTCGACCGCGGCGTCGTACACCCGTCCGACCTGCATGGTCGAGGTGAGGAAGATCGGCGTCTCGACCAGGCCCCACTCCGCGGCCGACAGGAACCCGGTGCACTCACCGGCGCCGTTGAGCACCGCGCCGCCGGCCGGCACCGGCGACCGGAACAGGTTGCCGCCGAGGTCCAGCACAGTGACCCCGGTCCGGGCGATACCACGACCTCGGGGCGGGTCCGGCTCGTCTCGCCAGATCGTCGCGTGGCCGAGGCCCACCCCGGGCACGTCCAGCACCGAATCGGTTGGTCCGGAGGGCAGCAGTCCGATGGTCAGACCGATGTTGGCGACACGAGGCATCGTGCCAGGATGCCAGCCATGCGGCAGATTCCGGTGGTGTGGTCGGCGGCGTCTCTCGGTCATGATCCGGGTTCCGAGGTCTGGGTCGGAGTGCCGATGCAGGGCTCCGAGGTCGCCGAGCGCGTCGAGGTGATCAAGGACACGCTCACCGGCACCGGCGCTTCGCTGCTGGACGCGGTCGAGCACGACGACACGATCCTGCACACGGTGCACGATCCGGACTTCGTTCGGCACCTGGCCACGATCCATGAGGCCTGGCTCGCGGCCGGTTTCGTCGAGCTGGCCGGCCAGGACCGAGTGGTGCCGTACGTGTTCCCGACCGAGGCGCTGCTGTGCGGGCTGCCGCTGCGTACCCCGACCGCGATCCACGGCCGGGCCGGTCGGTACGGGTACGACACGATGACGCTGGTCGGACCCGGCTCGTGGCCGGCGATCAGGGGAGCGGTGGACGCCGCGCTGACCGCGGTCGACCTGGTCCGCGGCGACGGTGACCGGCCGGCCGCGCCGGTCGCCTACGCGCTGTGCCGGCCACCGGGCCATCACGCGACTCCGACCGGCTACGGCGGCTCGTGCTATCTCAACAACGCTGCGGTGGCGGCCGAGGCGCTGCACCGGACCGGGGCGGACCGGGTCGCGATCGTGGACCTCGACGCGCATCACGGCAACGGCACTCAGGCGATCTTCTATGACCGGCCGGACGTGTACTACGGCTCGCTGCACATCGACCCGGGCGCCGGCTGGTTCCCGCACTACGTCGGATACGCGGAGGAGCGTGGCCGCGGCGCCGGTACCGGGACGAACCGGAATCGGCCGCTAGCCGAGGGCACCGGTGACGACGGTTGGCTCGCCGCGCTGACCGAGATCGTTGATGAGGTAAGCGGGTTCGGACCCGAGGCGTTGGTGGTCTCGCTCGGCGTCGATGCCGCGCTCGACGATCCGGAGAGCCCGCTCCGGGTCAGCCAGGACGGCTACCACCGGGCGGGGGAGCTAATCGGCGATCTCGGTGTACCCACGGTTGCGGTTCAGGAGGGCGGCTATCACCTGCCAACCCTCGGCCCCCTCGTCCAGGCCACCCTGACCGGCCTTATCCACTCCTAGCCCGATCAGTGCGCACTGTCCGTGACCTCCTCTTCCCGATCATTACTGGCGCTTTGGTTGGACAAATGGCCCAAATTGGGTGATCAATTACGCACACCGCCAGTAATGATCGAAATGAGGGTTATCCGGCTTCGCGCAGCTCGTCGAGGATCTTGGTGCGCAGCGCGTCCGGGCCGACGCCCAGCCGAGTCAGCACCAGCATTGCCAGCCCCTGACCCTCCCGGATCATTCCGAGCATGAGGTGCTCGGTGCCGATGTACTTGTGGCCGAGCCGCAGTGCCTCGCGCAAGCTCAGCTCGAGCACCTTCTTGTTGCGCGGCGTGAACGGGAGGTGGTCGGACAGCACGCCGCGCCGGGTGCGCTTGGCGCGCCCGCGTAGCGCGTCCGGGCCGAACGCGGCCTCCATCCGCCGCCGTATCTCGTCGAGATTGATCCCGATCGCGCCGAGTGCCTCGGCGTCGGCGGTGCCGAACGGCGCGTCGGTGACCTCCGCCCGGATCTCGCGCTCGACCGAGGCAGGCGTCACACCCAGTTCGGTCAGCACCCGAGCCGCAACCGCGTCCGGCTGCTCGAGCACGCCCAGCAGCAGGTGCTCGGTGCCGACGTGGCCATGACCGAGGCGGCGCGCGGCTACCTGAGCCGCCGTTACCGACTCGCGGGCCGGGTAGGTAAAGCGTTCGAACATCAGTCCCTCCGGAGCAGCCCACGCCGGGCGGCGTGCTTCTTGTGTACGGCCTGCCGGCTCACCCGGAGCTCGGCCGCGATGTCTTGCCAGGACCAACCCTGGGCGCGGGCGTTGGTGACCTGCAGCGTCTCCAATTCCTCGAGCAGCCGGCGCAGCGCGGACACCGCACGCAGCCCCACGCGCGGGTCCTTGCTGTCCAAACCGTTGGCCAACTCGGTTGCTGAATCCATGGCTGTCATCCTAGGTTGACACCTCCGGGCTGTCAACTTTGGTTGACGCCGCCTAGTTCGCGGCCGATGTTGGCCCACCGATCAGGATCGGCGGGCCAGCACCAGGTAGGCGCCGAGCAGGCTCACTCCGGCGGCCGCGCCGAGTGCGGCGAACGTGTCGGTAAGCGAGCTTTCGGTCACGAGACTCACGATGAACCCGCCGGTCAGTATCAGGACCAGCACGTAGAACGCGAAGGCGGCCGCCCTTAGGTGGATCTGGGCCGCACGCTCATCGGTCGTGTCACCACGCAGCAGGCCGATCACTTCGACCCGGCCGCCCAGGAACGCCAGCAGCGCCGCGTAGCCGGTGAACAAGGCCAGTGAGAACCAGGCACCGCCCCAGTCGTCCTGGGCGATCGCGACGATGAAGAAGAACACGCCGGCGATCAGGGCGAACGCGGGTGTGACCCAGCGGCTGGTCCGTTTCCCACGGCGGCCACGCGCGGGATTTTCAGGATTGGTGGTCGACATGGAAGATCTCCTCTACGGGTTGATCGAACAAGCGGGCGATGGCGATGGCCAGCGGTAGCGAGGGGCTATAACGGCCGGTCTCGATGGCGTTGACGGTCTGCCTCGACACACCGAGCCGGGTCGCGAGCTCCCCCTGCGAGAGCGCTGCCTCGGTTCGC
>DATFRM010000077.1:0-2635 GCA_035263265.1 Actinomycetes bacterium | reverse complement strand
GGGCTGGAGCCGGGCGGCTGGTTCGTGATCTCGGACTTCAGGTTCCCGGACACCGACGAGGGCCTGCGGTCGGTACCCGGTCGGGTCATGTCCGGAATTCAGTTCTTCGAGGCGCAGATCGACGACCAACTGTTGCCGCGTACTGCCTACGACGATCTGCTGGCCAGGCACCGTTACCGGGATATCGGCTCGGCCGTGCTGACCCCGATGCACGCGATTACCTACGGCCGCCGGTAATCAGCCCGGTCGGCTCGCTCTTTTGGGGGGCGGCGCCTCGGCGCCGTCCCCCGCAAAGGACTAATGGTGCACGCCGCCGGCCGCGACGTGGATGAACACCGCGCGCACCTCATCGGCGGTCCGCACCGGGTCGACGTACCCCTCGATCGGCTCGACGATCTTCCTGAGTAGCTCGGCATCGGGATCCGGCCCGAACGAGATGATGGTGAGATAGACCTCCCGCTTGGGGTCGGCCGCCTGTGCCAGCGCGTTCGTGAGCTCAGCCGCGGTCAGCGAGCCGGGATCATCCTGGTTGCGGCCGTCCGTGAAGAGGACCACGTAGCTGGGTGTGCCCTCTTGGAAGCTGGCCTGGGCCGTCTTGTAGGCGGCGAGGATCGTGTCGTACAGCCCGGTCCCGGTGTTCTCCGCGCGAAGCTGGCGGGTGGCCCGGATCAGCTGATCCCGGTGTTGCGCGTCCAGTCGGCCCTGCGGCAGCACGGTTCGGTAATCCCGCGGCGGGCTGATGTTGGAGCCGAACTTCCAGATCGCCAGCTCGGAGTCGTCGGGGAGCAGGTCGGCCAGTTCTCTGGTGGCGTTGCGGACCACATCGATGAGTGGCGTTTGCGTGCCGGGCGCCCGCGCTCCCATCGATCCTGACACGTCGATCACGACCAGCAGGTTCGAGCGCCGCTCGTCGATGTACCAGGTCGCGAACACGTGCTCGACGTGGTGCGGTCCGAGGATCCCCAGTACGGTCCCGGTCTGCTCTGGCAGCCCGTCCGCGTGGTCGCCCGGCACACTGCCGTCGGCCCGGCGCAGCCCCGCGGCCGCGAGCGCGCCCTCGGCCTCCTTGCTGGTAAGCGCCGCCAGCACGCGCGCCATCGGATCGGCCAGCGAGGAATCGGCCAGTGCCGCCGCGGTCGGCAGCCAGGTGTACCTAAGAACCGCCGTGTAGTCGGAGCCGGCGAATATCTTGTCCCGCTTGATCGTTGCCGCAGCGGATCCAGCCTTCGGGTCCGGCTCGGCCAGGAACCGGTCCAGCGCGTACTCGGCGATCAATCCGACCTCGCCCGAGTGCGGGATGGCCTGGCCCAGCACGGTCTGGCTGGATGGAAGCGCGCTTGCAAGCGTCTCCGCGGACGCGTCCATTCCCTCTGAGAGCCAGATCGATTCACCGATGGCACCGACCCCGACCAGGCCGTCGCCGGACCTGGCCGGATCGCGCACCCGTAGCCGCACGCCCGAGTCCGTGGACAGCAGATGGGCCAGGTTCCCCCAGCCGCCGCCGGCCGCGTCCAGGTCAGGAGCGGCCGCCGGATCGGCCACCATGTACATCGGGCTGACCGCCACCACCGTCCCGGCGCCGCCCTCGCCGGGCGGGCCGGGCTCGCCGGACTCGGTGGGCTCCGGCACCGGAGCGAGCTTCGCGTCGCCGGCCAGCGCGACCCAGGATGAGTCGTCCGGTATCCAGACGTCCGCACCGAGTTCGGCCACGCGATCGATCGCGGCCCGCCCGTCCGCCACAACGACATCAAGGCGTACGCAGTCGCGTTTTGCCGCGAGGGAGGGTGCGAGCGTCGTCAACACCGGCGCAAATGATCTCGCCGTGACGATTTGCAACGTGCTCTCGCACGCCGAGTTCGAAGCGCGCGGTACGGCCGAGTCGTCAGAGCGCGTCTGAACCATTACTAACGCCGCGGTGCCCACAATCCCAGCTATCGCGGCGAACGTCGCAGGTACCCGCATTGCGGATCGACGTCGATGCCGTGTCATAGTGCCGCCCGTGTCCGGCCCCGACACCGCTGTCCCCCACCGGTAATTGCGAGCGTTGGTGCCGCGGCCTAAGTGCTCTTTGTTGCGCTGTGCTCTTTATTGCGGCGACCAGCATGGCACCGGTAATTAGCGAAAGTCAGCTACTTCACCGTGGTGATACTGGCGGGTTTGCGGCACCATAGCAGCCGGCTGCCAGCCGATCACCGTGCGTGGCTAGCCGAGGCGCTCCTCAGGCCCATCGCTCGAGTCCGCGTCTGCTGCCGGCGGGGTCGCGGCCGATTCGGTCTGGTCGGTTGCCGTGCCCTCGTCGGCGGCCGAGCCGCCGTCAGATGACGGCGAGCCCTCGGCCGCCGCGACTCCGTTCGGCAGCGCCGCGCCCTCGGCGGTGGCCGCGCCCTGGGCGGTGGCCGCACCCACAGCCACCAGCTCGCCCTCGGCCGCCGCTTCCCCGTTGGGCGACGGAGGCTCCACCGCCGTCGCCGGCACCAGCTCCGGCACCACGGTCGGCGGCGGCACCGGCGCCGACGTGGCGTCGTTGCTCGGCAGCGCCTCCAGTAGGTCCTGCGCCTTCCGGTCCAGCTGCCGGGTGAACACCTGCTGGCCGAAGCCGAGGATCAGCGCGTACGCCAGAATCTGCTCCTGCGAG
>DATFRM010000076.1:0-2680 GCA_035263265.1 Actinomycetes bacterium | reverse complement strand
CGCCGGCGCCCCTGGCGCTCCCGGCGCCGAGCGTCCGGCGGGTCGCGGCACCGGAGTCCCTGGAGCGCCCAGGCCCGGTGGCCCGAGGCCAAGTCCCGGCATGATGCCGGGCCGTCCCGGTCCGCGTACGGGTGGCGGAGCTCAAGGTCGGCCCGCCGGTGCGCCCGGAGGTCGTTCCGGAGCCCCGGGCGGGCCGCCCGGCGGTCGGACCGGAGCGCCGTCTCGCCCCGGCGCCGGCGGCGCCAGGCCCGGTGGTCCGGGCGGTGGCTTCGCCGGTCGCGGCGGTGGTCCCGGCGTCGGCGGGTTTGCCGGCCGGCCGGGTCCCGGTGGGCGAGGTGGCCGTGGTGCCGGAACGGCTGGTGCGTTCGGCCGCCCGGGCGGTGGTCGCCCGACCCGTGGCCGCAAGTCGAAGAAGCAGCGGCGGCAAGAGTTCGACAACATGCAGGCGCCCAGCATCGGTGGCGTCACGCTGCCGCGCGGCCAGGGCCAGATCGTCCGGCTGCCGCGTGGGTCCTCGCTTACCGATCTGGCCGAACGGATCGGCGCCAACCCGGCCTCGCTGGTACAGGCGCTGTTCCACCTCGGCGAGATGGTGACCGCGACCCAGTCGGTCAGTGACGAGACGCTGCAGCTGCTCGGTGCCGAGCTGAACTACGAGATCCAGGTGGTCAGCCCGGAGGACGAGGACCGCGAACTGCTCGAGTCCTTCGACCTGGAGTGGGGCGAGGACGAGGGCGGCGACGAGGCGCTGCAGGCCAGGCCGCCGGTCGTCACGGTGATGGGTCACGTCGACCACGGCAAGACGAAGCTGCTCGACGCGATCCGCAACACCGACACCGTGGCTCGCGAGGCCGGTGGCATCACCCAGCACATCGGCGCGTATCAGGTGACCACCGGGCTGGAGGGTGTCGAGCGGAAGATCACGTTCATCGACACCCCGGGTCACGAAGCGTTCACCGCGATGCGGGCGCGCGGTGCGCAGACCACCGACATCGTGGTGCTGGTGGTTGCCGCCGACGACGGCGTGATGCCGCAGACCATCGAGGCGCTCAACCACGCCAAGGCGGCCGACGTCCCGATCGTGGTGGCGGTCAACAAGATCGACAAAGAGGGCGCGGACCCGACCAAGGTGCGCGGCCAGCTCACCGAGTACGGCCTGGTTCCCGAGGAGTACGGCGGCGACACGATGTTCGTCGACATCTCGGCGAAGTCCGGACTGAACATCCAAGCGCTTCTCGAGGCGATCCTGCTGACCGCCGATGCCGCGCTCGACCTGCGGGCCAACCCCGAACAGGACGCGCAGGGCGTGGCCATCGAGGCGCACCTCGACCGCGGCCGCGGCGCGGTTGCAACCGTGCTGATCCAGCGCGGCACGCTGCACGTCGGCGACTCGGTTGTCGCCGGCGATGCGTTCGGCCGGGTCCGCGCGCTGCTCGACGAGCACGGTGACCTTATCGAGGATGCGGGCCCGTCCCGTCCGATCCAGGTGCTCGGGTTCACTTCCGTGCCGGGCGCGGGCGACAGCTTCCTGGTTGTCACCGAGGACCGAGTGGCCCGGCAGATCGCGGAGCGACGCCAGGCTCGCGAGCGCAACGCTCAGCTGGCCGCTGGTCGTGGCCGGCGCACGCTCGAGGACATGTTCAAGGATCTCGAGCGCAGCGAGCAGCGCGACCTGCTGCTGATCCTCAAGGGCGACGTGTCCGGTTCGGTGGAAGCGCTCGAGGATGCCCTGCTCAAGATCGATGTAGGCGAGGGCGCCGGGCTGCGGGTCATCCACCGCGGCGTCGGCGCGGTGACCGAGAACGACGTGAACCTGGCCAGCATCGACAACGCGGTCATCATCGGCTTCAACGTGCGCACCCAGGGCCGATCGGTGGAGCGATTGGCCGACCGGGAGGGCGTCGACATCCGCTTCTACTCGGTCATCTACAAGGCGATCGAAGAGGTGGAAGCGGCCCTCAAGGGCATGCTCAAGCCGGAGTACGAGGAGGTCCAGCTCGGCACGGCGGAGGTCCGCGAGGTCTTCCGGGTGCCACGGATCGGCAACGTCGCGGGCGCCTTGGTGCGGTCCGGCACGATCAACCGGAACAGCAAGGCCCGGCTGGTCAGGGACGGGGCGGTCATCGCCGAGAACCTCACGGTCGAATCGCTGCGCCGGTTCAAGGACGACGTGACCGAGGTCCGCGAGGGCTTCGAGTGCGGTATCGGACTGGGCTCCTACAACGACATCAAGATCGACGACGTCATCGAGACCTACGAGATGCGGGAGAAGCCACGTACCTAGCGCTCGTGGTCCGGTCGGCTTGAGGGCGGCGGACCGGGGCCCGGCCAGCGGCAGACCGCAGCATCGAGCTACGCAGGCACCCAGCCTGCGTGCGCTCGACACCCCAAGATCTGCTCGCCTGCCAGCCCCCGGGTCCCCCCGCCCGTCCGGTCTCGCTCAGGTGGTTAAAGAGAGGCGTGGTGCGGGCTGGTGTATACGGGGACCCTTACGTTCGATCTGCTGCTAGGTGACGTACGGTCGTTGAAGCAGAAGCGGTCGGTAGTGCGGCCGATCGTGGCCGAGCTGCAGCGCAAGTATTCGGTGGCCGCGGCCGAGGTCGGGCACCAGGATCTGTACCGGCGTGCGGCGTTGGGAGTGGCCGTGGTCTCGGCGAATGCCGGGCACTGCCGCGAGGTG
>DATFRM010000075.1:0-2890 GCA_035263265.1 Actinomycetes bacterium | reverse complement strand
CCAGGCGCGTAGTCGAGCACGCGCTGCCAGAACCGCCTCACCACAGACGGGTTCGCCGATTCGAACACAACGCTCAGGTGCTGCAGCACGGCAGCGTTCGCGGCCAGCCCTAGATCCCACGCGGCCGCCGACACCGCCTCGGCGTGCTCGGCCGAGTCCAGGCGCACCCGCATGCCTGTCGCGCGCAGGTCGACCACGATCTCGGCCGACAGCTCCACGATGCGCCCGGCCAGCGCAGCCCCCTCGATCAGCGACGGCGCGTCGAACCATGCCGTCGCAACGCCATCGACCGCCCGCCAATCCGTTCCGATCTCTGTCATGCCCGCACTGTAGAGCCCATGTCGGCCAGGATGGCGCCGACGAGGCGGATGACCGCGGCCCTGGAAGGTGCAGTCCGGCGTCGCGCCCGGTTCACAGCGGGGTCACTGGCTCCGCATGGGCGGCTTTCAGGTTGCCGTCGAAGCCTGTTCGGCAACGGCTCGAGAAGCGAGCCACCGACAGGTTGGAGGACGGCATGAGTGACGGCACTGACAGCAGCGACAGTAGGGCAGCTGCCCGTTCGAGGGGATGGCGCCGCCCAGCCGCGTTTGCCGTGGCCGGCGTGCTCGCGGGCGGGGCACTCGCCGGCACGCTGAACGCCAACGCGAGCAGCTCGGGTTCCACGAGCTCGGCGACCAGCGATGGTCGGCACGGTAACGGCCGGGTCGACGAGTCGAAGTCGCAGCGGTCCGACGAGACCTTGCTGACCGGGAATACCGCGGGTCGGGTTCGGGCAGCGGCGCTCGCGAAGTACCCGGCTGCCACGATCCAGCGGGTGGAAACGGACTCGGATGGGGTCTACGAGGCGCACTTGGTGACTACCGCAGGCGAGCGGGTCACGGTCGAAGTGGGCAAGGATTTCGCGGTGACCGGCACCGAGTCGGGACCTGGCGGCGGTCGTCCGCCACGGCCAGCTGACGACACCGAATCCGAGAGCTCGTAGCCGCAGCCGGCTCGGGGGCGGGCAGCCGCGTTACCGTGGCCACCCGCCCCGGCCGGCGCCGCGGAGTATGAACGTTATGCAGCCGTCAGCTCGTCGCCGATCGTAATGACCTGGTCGACGAGCGCGTCCACGTCTTCGAGCCGGGTCCGCGGGGTGATGTAGCACGGCCGGATCGCGAGCCGCTCGCCGACCGTGGTCGACGTCGGTATCGACCGGGTGCTGCGCCGCAGCCGCAACAGGATCTCGGCGTTGACCGCATCGTCCGCGGCATAGCGGAAGCAGACCACCGACAACTCCGGCTCCAGCAGCAGCTCGAGCCGGGGGTGTT
The DNA here is from genome assembly GCA_035263265.1 of Actinomycetes bacterium. GTDB lineage: Bacteria > Actinomycetota > Actinomycetes > JAKEEW01 > JAKEEW01 > DATAFN01. Next base: position 1,580 of record DATFRM010000075.1, on the reverse strand, counting down.
CACGCGCACGCTGGGCGACGTGTTGCGCGAAGCCGACATGCCGTTCCACGCGTGCCGCTACCCCGGCTCGCCCGAGCTCGCGGAGGACGGCCCATATCAGCACGCCGCGGCTTGGGGCCGACAGCTCGACACCCATGTCCATGTAGGGGACGCCGATGCTGTCGAACTGGACCTGCGCATCCGGCTCGTCGGACGAGAAGGCGCCCTCCAGGTACGCGGCTTCACCCTGCGCGAACGCCCGCAGTAGCAGCGGGGCGTCCCGAACGTAGGTGGCCGCGCAGCCGACGCCGGTGGCCAGCCACTTGTGCGGATCCACGATGGCCGAGTCGGCGTGCGCGACGGCCGTGAACGCCGGGCGGAGCTGCTCCGACGCGGCGGCGATCAAGCCGTAGGCACCGTCGACGTGGAACCAGGTCGCCTGCTCGCGTGCGACCTCGGCCAGGTCATCAAGCGGGTCGATCGCCCCGGCGTCGGTGGTGCCCGCGATCCCAACCACCGCGACCGGCACCACGCCGGCCCGCTGGTCCTCGATCAGCGCCTCCCGCAGCGCCGCGACGTCGATCCGCCCGCGGGCGTCGCAGCGGATGTGCCGGGTCCCGGCCCGCCCCATTCCCAGCACGCCGGTTGACCGCTGAATCGTGTGGTGAGCCTCCTCGGAGGCGTAAACCCGCGCCTGCACGCCGGCGGGCAACCCGTGTTCGGACACATCCACGCCGCGCTGCTCGAACGCCCACTGCCGGGCGGCACCGAGCGCGACCAGGTTCGCGGTGGAACCGCCGCTGGACAGCACGCCCTGGTGCCCAGCGGGAATACCGCAAAGCTGGGCGATCCAATCGAGGGCGACCCGCTCCAGGTGGTTGAACGCGTGCACCATGTAGCGCTGCCCGCCGGCGGTTGCCGAGGCGAGCCAGGCGGCCACCGCGGACGTCGTCGGACCGGTGGTGATGAAGCCAGTCCAGCCCGGTTCGCCGATCCGGGAGCCGTTCGGGATGATCACCTCGGTGAGGTCGCGCACCACCGCGGCGATCCCGCCGCCCGTCTCGGGCAGTTCACTACCGGCTCGGGCCAGCCAGTCGGGCCGGGCGTGGGCGGCGCTGTCCCGGTCGCGGTACCGCCAGAACTCCTCCATCGCCGGCAGTAGCTGCTCGATCGTCGGGGTTAGCTGTCCGAGCTCGGCCGGGTCCGGATCGCTCAGTGCGACCGGGGTGATCTGGACATTCGTGCTCATCGCGGCCTCCGTCCTCGTTGGCATGCAACGTACCTCGGCCGGTCCGCGACGAGCCGATCCCGCGAGGCCGCGGTGATCGTCGTGGCTAGGAGGATCGGTACATCGCCAATCCCCAGATGGTCGCGACCGCGAGCCCGATGGCGACGACGGACCAGACGGGGTAATAGGGCAACCACAGGAAGTTCGCAATCGCACTCAGACCGGCCAGGGCGATGCCGACCGCCCGGGCCCACACCGCCCCGCCGAGCACCGCGAAACCCGCCACGGCGATCAGCGCGCCCAGGATCAGGTGGATCCAGCCCCAGCTGGTCAGGTCGTACTCGAACGTGTAGTTGGGCAGCTGTACGTAGAA
>DATFRM010000074.1:0-2704 GCA_035263265.1 Actinomycetes bacterium | reverse complement strand
GCTCGGCGTCGCTACCAAGCTCAGCGAGCTCGGGGTCCGGGTAGTCGGGGTTCCGAAGACGATCGACAACGACCTCAACGCCACCGACTACACGTTCGGCTTCGACACCGCGGTGAACATCGCGACCGAGGCGGTCGACCGGCTGCACACCACCGCGGAGTCGCACCACCGAGTCGTGGTTGTCGAGGTGATGGGCCGGCACACCGGCTGGATCGCGCTGCACTCCGGGCTGGCCGGCGGGGCGAACGTGATCCTCATCCCCGAGGTGCCGTTCGACATCGAGCAGGTGTGCGACTGGATCAGGTCGCGGTTCCGCACCAATTACTCGCCGATCGTTGTCGTGGCCGAGGGCGCGGTGCCGGCGGCAGGCACGATGTCGCTCGCCTCCGGCGATGTGGACGCGTTCGGGCATGTCCGGCTCGGCGGAATCGGCAACCAGCTTGCCGGGGAGATCGAGGCCCGTACCGGTCAGGAGTCCAGAGCGGTCGTGCTTGGGCACATCCAGCGCGGCGGCACGCCGACCGCGTTCGATCGCTGGCTGGCGACCCGGTTCGGGCTGCACGCGGTCGACGCCGTCGCCGACGGCGACTGGGGCGTCATGGTCTCGCTGCGCGGTATCGAAATCGTGCGGGTTCCGCTGGCCGACGCGACCACCACGCTCAAGACCGTGCCGCCGGAGAAGTACGAGGAGGCAAAGGTCTTCTTCGGCTGACCGGTGACCGGCGAGCCCCGCGATCGGTCGGGGAGGGGAGAGGCAATAGCCTGTGCGCTGTGAGTGTGGCTGAGCTCGATACCTGGCGGACCCGGTCGGCTGTCCAGCAGCCCGACTGGCCGGATCAGGAGTCGTTGCGAGATACCCTCGCCGAGCTGGCCGGTCAGCCGCCGCTGGTCTTCGCCGGGGAATGCGACCACCTCAAGAGCCGGATCGCCGCGGTTGCCCGCGGCGACGCGTTTCTGCTGCAGGGCGGCGACTGCGCCGAGACATTCGCCGGATCCGGCGCGGACGTGGTCCGCAACAAGATCAAGACCCTGCTCCAGATGGCGGTCGTGCTGACCTACGCGGCCAGTGTGCCGGTGGTGAAGATCGGCCGGATGGCCGGCCAGTTCGCCAAGCCCAGGACGTACCCGACCGAAACCAGAGACGACGTAACGCTGCCCGCCTATCGGGGCGATGCGGTCAACGGGTTCGACTTCACCCCGGCCTCCCGGACCCCGGATCCGCGCCGGCTGCTGCGCGCCTACCACGCATCGGCGAGCACGCTGAACCTGTGCCGTGCGTTCTCCACCGGTGGATACGCGGATCTGCGTCTGGTGCACACCTGGAACCAGGACTTCGTCAGCGGCAGCCGTGCAGGCGAGCGCTACGAGGCGCTGGCCAGGGAGATCGACCGAGCGCTCGCGTTCATGCATGCCTGCGGTGCCGATCCGGAGGAGTTCCACTCCGTCGAGTTCTTCGCCAGCCACGAGGCACTGATCCTCGACTACGAGTCGGCGCTCACCCGGATCGACTCCCGAACCGGTCAGCCGTATGACCTATCCGCGCACCTGGTATGGATCGGCGAGCGCACCCGTGCGCTGGACGGAGCACACGTGGAGTTCGCCGCCGGCATCCGTAATCCGGTCGCGGTCAAGCTCGGTCCGACCGCCACCGCGGACGACGCGCTTGCACTGGTGGACAAGCTGAATCCGGACCGGGAGCCGGGGCGATTGACGTTCGTCACCCGGATGGGCGCCAGCCAGGTCAGGCAGGCGCTACCGCCGCTGGTCGAGAAGGTGACCGCGGCGGGCGCGCCGGTCGCGTGGATCTGCGATCCGATGCACGGAAACACCCTCGAGATCGCAGGAGGGATCAAGACCCGCCGGTTCGATGACGTCGTCGACGAGGTGCGGGGGTTCTTCGAGGTGCACCGCGCGCTCGGCACCCACCCGGGCGGTGTGCACATCGAGTTCACCGGTGACGATGTCACCGAATGCGTCGGCGGCGGTGACGAGATCACCGACCTGTCTCGGCGATACGAGACCTACTGCGACCCGCGCCTGAATCGGTCCCAGTCGCTGGACCTGGCTTTCCTGGTCGCCGAGATGTACCGGGAGCTGTAACGGCATGGATCGTCGCGAGACGGTGGTCGACCTGCGCTCGGATACATTCACTCGGCCCGGTCCGGGGATGCGCGCGGCGATCGCTGCGGCCGAGGTCGGCGACGACGTGTACGCGGAAGATCCCACCGTCAACGAGTTGGAGGAGATCATTGCCGGGCTGTTCGGCCGGCAGGCGGCGCTGTTCGTAGCGACCGGAACCATGGCCAACCAGATCGCGCTGCGACTGGCCTGTCTGCCCGGCGCGGAGGTGCTGGCAGACGCCGACGCGCACGTGGTGACGTACGAAGGTGGAGCACACGCGCTGCTGTCTGGAATCCAGACGCGGACCATTGTGAGCCGTCGCGGGTTGCTCGATCCGACCGCGGTCGCCGCGCAGCTTCGCCCGGCCGAGCCGCACGTGGTCGGCACCAGCGCGGTCGCGGTGGAGAACACCCACAATCGCGGCGGCGGGGCCGTCTACCCGCTGGCCACGCTGCAGCGGCTGCGTGAGCTCACCGCGTCGGCCGGGGTGGCGCTGTGTTGTGACGGCGCCCGGCTGTGGAACGCGCACGTCGCCTCCGGCGTGCCGTTGCCCGACTACGGCGATCTGTTCGACGTGATCTCG
>DATFRM010000073.1:0-4224 GCA_035263265.1 Actinomycetes bacterium | reverse complement strand
TTCCGCACAGCTTGGCTGACCAGGCTGTGCCGCCATGCCGACCATGCTGATCGCCGCATCGACCGGAGCGACCCAGGCACCGCCGCCCCAACCGGACGGTCCGGTGCGGGTGCTCGTCGTCGACGACGAGCCAACGCTGTCCGAACTGCTGGCACTGGCCCTGCGATACGAGGGCTGGGAGGTGCAAACCGCGGGCGATGGCCAGACCGCGGTGCGGGCGGCCCGCGAGTTCGATCCGCATGTGGTGGTCCTCGACGTCATGCTGCCCGACCTCGACGGCCTCGAGGTGCTCCGCCGGCTGCGGGGCCAGTCGCCATCGATACCGGTGCTGTTCCTGACCGCCAAGGACGCGGTAGAGGACCGGGTTGCCGGCTTGACCGCAGGCGGCGACGACTATGTCACCAAGCCGTTCAGCCTGGAGGAGCTGGTGGCCAGGCTGCGCAGTTTGATGCGCCGGGCCGGGGTGGTGCAGCCGCGATCCGATGCGCAGCTCGTGGTCGGTGATCTCACCATGGACGAGGAAAGCCGAGAGGTTCGCCGGGCAGGTGAGCTCATCCCGCTAACCGCGACCGAGTTCGAGCTACTGCGGTTCCTGATGCGCAATCCGCGCCGGGTGCTGAGCAAGCCGCAGATACTCGATCGGGTCTGGAGCTACGACTTCGGCGGCCAGGCCAACGTGGTCGAGCTGTACATCTCCTACCTGCGGAAGAAGATCGACGCAGGCAGAGAACCAATGATCCATACACACCGCGGAGCGGGCTATGTTATCCGGCCGGCCGGATAGGGCCGCGGGCCATGCGATGTCTGGCCGGCCGCGGTGGCGCTGGTCGCTACGGGCGCGCTTGGTGGCGACCCTGCTGGCGTTGCTCGCGGTCGTCGGCGCGGTCATCGGCGTCGTCACGGCGCTGGGGTTGCACGGTCTCCTAGTTCAGCGGCTCGATGAACAAGTAACCGGGGCCGCCCGAGAGGCATATGGACCGCCACCGCCGCCGCCCGGCCCATCGTCCGGTTCGCCTCAGTCACAGCCGACTGCCTCCCAGCCGCCGTCAGACGGACCTCCGCCGCCACCCCCACCTCCACCGCGTCCTCCTGACGGCCGGCCTGGCTTCCTACTGGCTCCCGGTCAGATCCCCGGCACCGTAGGCGTGCGGATGGTCGACGGCAATATCGTCGAAGACGGCGTACTCGATCCGGACGCGGTCGGCTCGCTGCGGGGGCTGTCCGAGGCGCAGGCCGCGACGCTGGCGGCCATTCCCGTCGATGAGCAGGTTTACACGGCCGATCTTGGAGACCTCGGCGACTATCGGGTGACCGCGCTGATAGCCAGAGACCAGACCACTGTTGTCACCGGACTGCCGCTGGCCGCGGTCAATGACACGGTGCGGCGCTTCGTCCTGTTGGTAGTCGTGGTGGCCGGGCTAGGGCTGCTGCTGGCGGGCGCGGCCGGAACGTTGCTGGTCCAGCGGTCGCTACGACCGCTCCGGCGGGTCGCCGCCACCGCGACCAGGGTTTCCGAGCTGCCGCTGGAGCGCGGTGAGGTGGCGCTGTCCGAACGAGTGCCGGACGCCAACACCGACCCACGTACCGAGGTCGGGCAGGTGGGCGGCGCGCTCAACCGAATGCTCGGTCACATCGCCAGTGCGCTCGCAGCGCGCCAGGCGAGCGAGACCCGGGTCCGGCAGTTCGTCGCCGACGCGAGCCACGAGCTGCGGACCCCACTGGCCGCGATCCGCGGATATGCCGAGGTGACCCGGCGGGTCGAGCCGAGCGGCCCACCGGAGATCGAGCACGCGCTGCGCCGGATCGAGGCGGTGAGCGTTCGGATGACCGGCCTTGTCGAAGACCTTCTCCTGCTGGCCAGGCTGGACGCCGGGCGTCCGCTCGAGCGGGCCCCGGTCGACCTGTGCGCACTGGTAGTCGAGGCGGTCGGGGATGCGCATGTGGCGGCCCCTGAGCACCGGTGGCTGCTCGACATGCCGTCGGAGCCGCTTACCGTGACCGGTGATGCGGCCCGGCTCCATCAGGTGCTCGCGAACCTGCTGGCCAATGCCCGCACCCATACCCCGCCAGGCACCACCGTGGTCACCGAACTAGCACCGGCAAACGGGACTGTGCTGCTCACCGTGACCGACAACGGGCCAGGAATCCCCCCGGAGCTCCAGCCAGAGATCTTCGAACGGTTCAGCCGAGGCGACACCTCGAGGTCACGTGCCGGCGGGAGCACCGGCCTTGGGCTGGCGATCGTCTGGGCCGTGGTCGAGGCGCACAACGGTCAGGTGGAGGTGTCCAGCCAGCCGGGGCGAACCGTCTTCACCGTGACGCTGCCCCTCGACCAGCCGAGCGTGCCCGAGCCCTCGCTGCCGCCGACGCCATCGCGTGGTGATCAGCCGCGCGGGACCCCGAACTCGACCAGGGTCGCGGTCCCGGGGCCCAGCCCGGACCAGTCCGCGCCGACCGCGAACACGGCGACGCCACCCGTCGGATAGCGGCTGGCCAGCTCGGTCCGGGCGGTCGCATCGCCGGTACCGTCATCGAGCGCTACGGCGAGATCCTCCATCGACGGGTTGTGGCCGACAAGGGCAAGGGTCTGCACGCTGGCCGGGGTCTGGGCGACGACCTGAAGGAGGTCGTCGACCGTGTTGTGGTAGATCCGCTCATCCACGACCGGCTTGGCGGTCAGCTCGGCGGCACCGGCGGCCCGCTGCCAGGTCTCGCGAGCGCGAGCCGCCGGCGACACCACCACCCGATCGGGGATCAGGTTGTGCTCGGCCAGCCAGTGACCGATCGCGGCGGCGTCGGCCCGGCCGCGCTTGGCGAGCTCGCGCTCGATGTCCGGCTCACCGTGCGGCCCCGCCTTGGCGTGCCGGATCAGCAGCAACTGTCGGTTGGTCACCCGGGGAGTCTCCCAGAGGTGCCGGGCTGGTACCGGCACCGGGCGTGGCCGACGGCGTGGTCAGCAGGCTGAGCACGACCTCGCGCATCGCCGGAGCCCAGCCGACGGCCGCGGTCTGCGGCGGTTCGACCGCCGGAGCCGAGTCGGTCGAGGCAGACGGCGACTCCGCGGACGGTGGCGCCGACTCGGTGGGCGTCGAAGGCTCGGACGTCGGTAGCGACGGCGTGGCGGTTTCGTCCGGCGCCGGCGCGGACGGTGTCGGGGTCTGCGTGGTCGGCCGTGGCGTAGGTGCGCTCGGCCGAGTCGTCGGCGTGCTCGACGATGGGGCCGGCGCCGGCGGCCGTGCGGTGGCTGTCGGCCTAGTGGTGGCTGTCGGCCGAGCGGTCGGCGGTTGGTCGTTCGGCACCGAGTCGCCCGAGGACGGAACGATCGTCACGTTGCCGGTCAGGTACTGCTGAGCGAGGCTGAGAACGACTCGGACATAGGTATCGGCGTTGTTGTAGCGGCGGACGGCGCGCGCCGCCTGGGCGGGATCACGCAGGTCTCCGCCGCCGGCGCACAGGTAGACACCGGCGCCCTGGGCGGCGTCAAAGATGTTGTTCGGATCGCGCCGGCCGTCACCGTTCCCATCGACGGCGAACGCGCGCCATGTCGACGGGATGAACTGCATCGGCCCGACGGCGCGGTCGAAGGTCGGGTCGCCGTCAAGCGCCCCACCGTCGGTGTCACGGATCAGCGCCACGTGCGGCCGGCCGTCGAGCGGGATGCCCCGGATCGGCCTGGTACCGGAACCGTCGGAACGCAGTTGCGCACCACCAAACCGGCCGTGGTTGGACTCGACTCGGCCGATCGCCGCGACCAGCGTCCACGACAGGTGGCAGGACGGGCGCCGAGTACCCAGCTGGGAGTCCGCCCGCTTGTAGGCCCGCAGCGCCACGTCCGGAATGCCGCTCTCGCCCAGGCTGGTAATCACCCGGGCACTGGTCAGCACGATCTTGACTGGCTCGGCCACCGGCTCCGGGCCCACCGGCACTGCCTCCAGGAGCTTGGGATCGAGGAAGCGCTTGAGGATCTCGGCATTCGATGCCTGACCGTCCTGCCCGGCGTCGGTTGGCACGCCACCGGGTGTGGGCGACGGGTCGGCGGCCGGGCCGTTGCCGCCGGACAGGACGATCAAGCTCAGGGTGACCGCGGCGACGATGGCCAGCACCGGGATCGGAACGCGTTGCTCGCTCCGTAGTGCTGGTCGGCGACGGTGCCGCCCCTGAGTCCGCTTGCTGGCTAGCTCGAGTCGCATGTCGCTAGATCCTTCGCCGCTGGACGATCCGCCG
>DATFRM010000072.1:0-10574 GCA_035263265.1 Actinomycetes bacterium | reverse complement strand
CGATCCACCAGCCGACGCTAGCGTTCGCCGCCGAGGCACTTGTCGCCAGCTCGTTTCCGGATGCGCTGGCCGCGTTCCTCGGCGGGAACGTCCTGTCGCCCAGGCGGACTGCCACCTCGGATCTGGACGTCCTGGTCGTGGTCGCGGGCCCGCCCGCGCCGTACCGGGAGACCATCAGGTATGGCGACTGGCTGGTCGAGCTGTTCGTGCACACCGAGGCGTCGCTGCGGCACTACTTCGCCAAGGATCGAGACCGGCGCCATCCCACCATGCCCACGATCGCAGCACACGGCGTGGTGGTGACCGATCCGGCCGGGATCGCCGATGCGATCCTGGCCGAGGCGAATGCGCTGCTCGACGCCGGACCGCCTGAGCTCACCCACAACGAGCGGGAAGATCTGCGCTACGGCTTGTCCGGGCTCATCGACGACCTGGTCGGTGCCACCGACCGCGACGAGCTGGTGTTCATCGCCAATGAGGTGCTCGAAGGAGCGGCGCAGCTTTACCTCATGGATCGCCGGCTCTGGCCGGGGACGTTCAAGTGGCTGGGACGGCGGCTGTTGGAGGAGGCGCCGGCGCTGCACGCGCGGCTAATGGCGGCGCACCGTTCGGTGATCTGTGCCGGCGACATCGAGCCACTGCGGGCGGCGGCGATGGAGATTCTCGATCGCGCCGGCGGCTGGCTGCAGGAGGGATACCTCGGCTACGGCGAGGTGCCAGCCGCCGGGAAGTAGGGTCCTAGGCGGAGACCGAGGCCTTGCGGCCGGTCTTGAGCATCACGTGGGTACCGCAGGTGCATTCCACGTCGACGATGATGCCGCGGTCGGTGTTGACGAGGCGGCGGATGTGCCGCTCGGTGAGCAGCACCCGAGAGCCATGAGTCGGGCACTTAATCGCAATCATGTATTAAGGATGCCTCGCAGGTCAGCGAACGGCGAGTGGCAGGACTGCCCGCCACCGTGGTTTTTCTGCCAGCCATCTGGCAGACTGGCCGAATGGCAGGTTTTCGCTCCGTTGCGGCGATCGTGAACCAGCATGTCGGCGCGTTCAGCCTCGGCGTGGCGACCGAATTCTTCGGCTACGACCGCTCGTCCTTCGGACTGCCCAAGTTCGACTTCGTACTGGCCAGTTCCAATCCCGGACCGGTCCGGACCCCGTACGGACTAACGTTCACGGTCGAGCACGACATGGACGCGGTCGTCAACGCCGACCTGGTGCTTGCGCTGCCCTGGGACGACTACGACATGGATCCGGCCGGCGAGTTCGTCGAGCCGGTCCGGCAGGCCTACCAGCGCGGGGCGATCGTCGTGGGCTTCTGCACCGGCACGATGCTGCTGGCCGCGGCCGGGCTGCTCGACGGCAAGCGCGCAACCACGCACTGGCGCTCCGTGGCGAAGATGGCCGCGCGCTACCCGGAGGTCAAGCTCGACGCGGACGTGCTGTACGTCGACGAGGGCCGAGTACTGACCGGGGCCGGCGGCTCCGCCGGCGTTGACGTGTGCCTGTACCTGATGCGCCGGGAATACGGCGCGAACGTGGCGGCCGCGATCGCTCGCGACATCGTGGTTCCGCCGCACCGCGACGGCGGGCAGGCCCAGTACATTCCCCGGCCGCTGCCGGTGTGCGAGTCCGACCTACTGCAGGACGCCATCGGCTGGGCTCGCGAACACATCGACGAGCCGCTCAGCGTGGACCAGCTAGCCGCGCGGACTTTGATGAGCCCGCGCAGCTTCGCCCGGCACTTCAAGCAGGCCACCGGCACTACGCCGCACGCCTGGCTGCTGGCTCAGCGCATGCAACTGGCCGAGGAGCTACTGGAGACCACCAACCTGCCGGTCGACACGGTCGCGCGCCGGGTCGGCTTCGGCACTGCGGCCGCGCTGCGCGAGCAGTTCGTCCGGCGGCGTGGCGTGCCGCCATCGGACTACCGCCGGGTGTTCCGCACCGCGGTATAGCGACACGGTTCGAGGTGGGACCGATGACCGCAGAACCACGTTGGGACACCGATACCCGCGGCGTCGGGGTCTCCTCCGCAGCCGGGTACCTGCCGCCGGTCAACCGCCTGGTCGAGCACATGGCCACCGAGGGCTGGGTGACCGAGGACGCCGACGCGCACCTGCTCCCGCATCTGCTCGAGGCGAGCGCGGCCGAATCCAGCCCGCTGCGGATCACCGCCCACCGCCTGCTCGAGGACGGAACCCTCGAGCTCGACTGCGCTGATACCACCGGCCGCGATCATTTCGACCAGTTCAGGGCCGCGATCGAGTTGCTGGCGGCGGTCGCTGAGTGCTCGTTCCATGTCCGCCAGATCGGCGCGGACACGATCGAATGCGTGACCGGAATGCTCGCGGGGGACGGCGTGTTCGCCACCCACGGTCACGTGATCAGGATCCGCCTGCTCGGGCCCCAGCCGAGCGAACCGGTGTAGCGGTTCCGTCACCGTCCGTGGCTGGGCGCATGCAGCGCGTCTATCAACTAGTCGGTGCCGGGGCCGGTCGCCTAATCTTCGGCTTCAGCAGGTAGGAAGGGTTCGGTGTGAGCGGCCGGCATAGGGCTCCGCCTGATAACTCGTCGCGGCGAGACTCGTTCGTGCGCCGGTCGACAGTCCGCCGCCGGACCCGGATCCGCCGCCTGATCCTGATACCGCTCCTGCTGGCGGTGGTGATCGCCGGAGCTGCCGTTGCGTACAGCTCGGTGGCCGGCTGCGGGAGGACGACCGAGATCGGTGTAGTCGCCTCGCCGGACATCGAGCCCGCGGTCGGCCGGGTCGCGGCCGAGGTGAACCGGAAGTCCGGCGGTTTGCTTGGCGGCCGGTTCCTTGGCCGCTGTACCAAGATCAAAGTGACCGCGATCGACTCGGCCGAGGTAGCCGCTGCGGTCGCATCCGGCGACGTGAACCGGGTTGGGAACCCGGACGTCTGGATCCCGGACTCGTCCCTCTGGCTGTCCGTGGCCAACGCCGGCGAGAACGCCGGAGATCGCATCCGCAGTTCCGCATCGGTGGCCAGCTCCCCCGTCGTGCTGGCCATGGTGCGCCCGGCGGCCGAGCAGACCGGCTGGCCGGACAAGCAGCTGACCTGGAACGAGCTGCTGGCCAGCTACGGTTCGTCGCCGGTGAAGGTTGGCATCGCCGATCCGACCAAGACCTCGACGACCATGCTCACCCTGGGCGGAATCCGGGCCGCGCTCGGCCGCGGCGAGCAGGCCACGGTGCAGATGGTGGGCGCGGTTCGGTTGCTGGCCCAGCGGGTGTCCGGCACCATCGAGGAGGTCCTGGGGAAGCTGCCGCAGACCTCGCAGGAGCTGATCCAGACCAGCCTTGGCCAGGTCAGCGCGTTTCCGTACGACGAGCAGGGTGTCTGGCAGTACAACCAGAGCGATCCGGGCGTGCCACTGGCCGCGATCTATCCCGGTAACGGCACCACGTCGCTTGACTACCCGTTCACGATGCTGGCCAGGGACGGTGCGAGCCGGCGACTGGCCGACGACATCGAGGACGCAAGCGGCCGGCTGCTCGATGAGCTGCAGGGCGCCCTGGGTCGACAGGAGTTGCTGACCCACGGCTTCCGCACCGTGGACGGTACCGGCGGCAGTGCGCTCGACCCAGCCAACGGCGTGCTCGCGGCCAAGCCACGGTTGCTGCCGTTGCCCGACCCGAAGGCGATCTCGGATCTGCAGCAACTGTGGGGCACGGTCAGCCTTAACGCGCGGATTCTGACCGTGATGGATGTGTCCGGATCGATGGGTGAGACGGTGGCCGGCACCGGCGGAAAGCGCCGGATGGACCTCGCCAAGGAGGCCGTGCAGTCGGCGTTGCCGTTGCTGCGAGACGACACCTCGGTCGGCCTGTGGACGTTCTCCACCGAGCTCGCCGGCAGCACCGACTATCGCGAGCTGGTGCCGATCGGTCCGCTCGGCGCGGTTCACGACGGGCAGTCCCAGCGCACGGCGCTGGCCGCCGCGGTCGGGTCGATAACGTGGAAGGTCGGCGGTGCGACCGGGCTGTACGACACCGCGCTGGCGGCGTATCGCGAGGCGACGCATAACTACGAGCCCGACAAGATCAACGTGGTCGTGCTGTTCACCGATGGGAAGAACGACGACCCAAGCGGCGGGATCAGCCTGGCCGCGCTGACCCGAGCGCTGAGCAGTGAGTTCAACCCGGACAAGCCGGTTGCGATCATCAGCATCGGGTTCGGTCCGGACGCGGACGCGAACGCGCTGCGAGCGATCTCGGAGGCGACCCACGGCGAGTCGTACACGACCACCGACCCGACGCTGATCAAGCAGGTACTGCTCGAGGCGATCGCAACCCGGATCGCCCAGTAGCCGCTCCGCTCCCGGCGGCTACGGCAGCGGCCAGGTGTGCACTGGCTCGCCCGACATCATGTACTCGGTGTAGACGCGGGTCATCTCGGCCAGCGCATCGGGCCGGTTCAGCCCGAGTCGTTCGGTGAAGTAGCCGAACATCGCCGCTTGCCAGCTGGCCCCGTTGCGGCGCCGGCGGCAGCGCTGCTCGATGATGCCCAGCAGCCAATCGCGCTCCCTCGGCTCGATCCGGAACCGGTCCAATCCGTCGTGTGCCAGCGGCAGCAGCTTGCGCAGCACGAGGTCCGTTGCCGGCAGTTCGCCAAGCAGCGGCCAGTACATCCGGGCATCAATGCCGAACCGGGCACCGGCGTAGAAGTTGTCCCTGGCGGCGCTGAACGGCATCCGGCGCCAGACCGGCCGGTCCTGCTCGGCCAGCGCCTTGACCAGGCCGTAGTACAGCGCCGCGTTCGCCAGCATGTCGACCACGGTCGGACCGGCCGGCAGGGCCCGATTCTCCACCCGCACGTGCGGCTTGCCCCGGGCCACGTCGTACACCGGCCGGTTCCAGCGCCAGACCGTGCCGTTGTGCAATCGCAGTTCCGGCAGATGCGGGATCTCGCCGGCGTCCAGCATGTGCACCGGATCCTCATCGGCGAACAGCGGCAGTAACGCCGGGAAGTAGCGCACGTTCTCCTCGAACATTTCCAGCACCGAGCTGGCCCACCGCTCGCCGAAGAACACCCGCGGCCGTACGCCCTGGGCGATCAGCGCCTCCGACCTGGTGTCCGTGGCCTGCTCGAACAGGATCGCGCGGGTCTCCCGCCACAACTGCCGGCCCATGAAGAACGGCGAGTTCGCCCCGACCGCAAGCTGCACTCCGGCGATCGCCTGGGCGGCGTTCCACGTCGGCGCGAACGCGTCCGCGTCCACCTGCAGGTGGAACTGAACACTGGTACCGGCCGCCTCCAGGATGATCGAGCCGACCTCGACGGCGAGGTGCTCGACGCCGTCGATGGCGATGGACAGGTTCTCCCCACGTGCCTCGATGATCTGTTGGTTGAGCAGCCAATAGCGCGGGTTCGAGCTGAACGTGGCGGTGGTGTGCGCCTCGCCGAACGTCGGCAGGATACCGATCATGACGATGTGCGCGCCCATCTCGTTGGCCTTGCGGTTGGCGTAGTTGAGGCTGGTGCGCAGCTCCTCCTCTAGCTCACCGAAGACAGTGCCGGCCAGCTTGTGCGGAGCGATGTTGACCTCGATGTTGAACTGTCCGAGCTCGGTCTGGAAATCGTGGGAGGCGATCCGGGCCAACACCTGCTCGTTGATGTTGACCGGCGACTGGTCGTCGCCCGCGAGGTTGAGCTCCAGCTCGATGCCCATGAGCTTGCGCCCGGACTCGAACCTGCCTTCCAGCAGCATCCGCTCCAGCACCCACAGGCAGCGCTTCAGTTTGTGTCGATATCGTTGCCGGTCCTCGCGCGTGAACACGTCCGACGGGAGGCGTTCTGCCATCCCCCGGTACTCCTCCCTGCCGAGCTGCCGCGCGCCCGAGCCCCACGCTCGGCCGTGCCCCGATGGTCGCCATACCCCGTTTCCTCGATCAGGAAATGTGTTTCGGCAGGTTCTTCGCGAATCTGTGGATCGGCTGTCCACCTGCTCAGACGCCCCGGCCTAATCAGCTTGTGCGATTTGCCCCCATCCGCCCGATGCGGCCGCCGGACATGCTGTGACCCCCCGATGTCGGGGGGTCACAGTCTCCGTTTGCGATTGACACCGCGGCGGCCGGGTCAACCGATCGCGATGTCGCGCGCTCCTGCGAGCGATGCGGAACCGGCAGCGCCGGGCGCCCGGTCTGCGCCGAGCTGTTGGCTGTCCTGCCTACCGTCAGGTCGATCCGAGCCGGCAATCCGGTGGTCCCGGCGGCGACGGCCTGGGCCGCGCCCCGTGGCCAACTCGGACAGCCGGATGGACCGGCTGCGGCGACCGCGATGCCGGCCAACCTTGGGGTTCTGCATCTTCCTGTCCTCTCGAACGGGCTGGACGCAGGCCGCGGCAGGCCGGTCATCCCCCGGCTCTTCGCGGCCTCGCATCCAGCGAGGTGAGCGAAGAGCGGGGTGCGCTCTTCAGTTATCGGATGCTTCGAGTGAAGCACTGGTCACCTGTCGTGGCCAGGCCCCAGGTACGCCGGCAGCCGCCGGATGCCCAACAATGGGTCCACATGAGCGCGACGCCCGCCGACCGGCCGTACGCGGTGCTCGACATCGACGGTGTCCTGGCCGACGTTAGTCACCGCCTGCACTACCTGGCTCCGGGCCGGAAGAACTGGGACGCGTTCTTCGCCGCGGCACCGAAAGATCCGCCGCTGGCCGAGGGTGTGGAAGTGGCCCTTACGCTGGCCCGCGACCACGACATTGCCTACGTGACAGGCCGCCCGGCTCGGTACCGCGGCGACACGCTAGCGTGGTTGGCGGAGCACGGTCTGCCGCCCGGATTGCTGATCATGAGGACGGCGGGCGACCGTCGACCGGCCGAGTTGACGAAGCTCGGGGCGATACGCCGGCTTGCCAGCACCCGACCGGTCGCGGTAGTCGTTGATGACGATCCGGATGTCTGCGCCGCGGTCCGCAAGGCGGGGTTCACCGTGTTCGAGGCGACCTGGGCCCCGACCGAACCGGACTCGACCGATTAGCCGCGCAACGCGCCTCCAGAACCCGAGCACCGATCGAAATCAAGCCGGGAACAATTCGAGAACACGAGAGCTAAATCACAGGCGGAAATCGGTAGTGCGAGCAACACTTGTGAGGTAGGAATTGCACAACCACGGAGGCACGATGTTGTGCCAGCACCACCCGGCATGTCCGCCGGCCAGCGCGCCCGACCGGGAGGCCGCGCACACCGTCGCAGCGCATCCTGAGCAGGGGTGGAGCCTGCTCTGTAACGGCGTCGTCCTGTTCGAGGACACCGGTGAGCTGCTGCCCGACGGCGAGATCGTCGCGCCACACCGGCCGACCGACATTCCCCGGCAGCGCACCGCGCCACGGGCCTGATTCGGGCCCTTGCGGCCGGCGCGCCGGCCGCGGTTTCCCTACATTCGAGTACTCCCCTAGCTGGAGTACGCCTCGACCGGCGGGCACGCACAGACCAGGTTGCGGTCGCCGTAGGCTCCGTCGATCCGCCGAACCGGTGGCCAGTACTTGTACTCCCGCAGTGACGGCACCGGAAACGCTGCCTCCTCCCGGGTGTACGGGTGCGACCACTCATCCGCAGCAAGCGCGGTCGCGGTGTGCGGCGCGTTGTGCAGCGGGTTGTCCTTGCGCGGCCACTTCTTCTTGGCCACCCGGTGAATCTCGCCCTTGATCGCGATCATCGCGTCGCAGAATCGGTCGAGTTCGCCCAGATCCTCGGACTCGGTCGGTTCGATCATGAGCGTGCCGGCCACCGGGAAGGACATCGTCGGGGCGTGGAAGCCGTAGTCGATGAGCCGCTTGGCCACATCGTCGACGGTGACCCCGGTCTCCTTCGTGATGGCGCGCAGGTCGACGATGCACTCGTGCGCGACCAGCCCACCCGGCCCGGTGTACAGCACCGGGAAGTGGTCGGCGAGCCGCTTGGCCACGTAGTTGGCGGCCAGGATCGCGACCTGGGTTGCCCTGGTCAGTCCGTCCGGGCCCATCAGCCGAACATATGCCCAGGAGATCGGCAGGATGCCCGCTGACCCCCAGGGCGCAGCCGACACCGGACCGAGGCCGCTGGCCGGGCCGGCGGCCGGTTGCAGCGGGTGGTTCGGCAGGTACGGGGCCAGGTGCTCGCGCACCGCGACCGGACCGACGCCCGGGCCACCACCGCCGTGCGGGATGCAGAACGTCTTGTGCAGGTTGAGGTGCGACACGTCGGCACCGAAGGCACCTGGCTTGGACAGGCCGACCAGCGCGTTGAGGTTCGCGCCGTCCACGTAGACCTGGCCGCCCGCATCGTGCACGAGCGCGCAGATGTCGGTGATCGCCTCCTCGAACACGCCATGCGTGGACGGGTAGGTGACCATCAGCACTGCCAGCCGGTCCCGGTGCTCCTCGATCTTGACCTTGAGGTCGTCGACATCGACGTCGCCGTTGTCACGACAAGCGACCACGACCACCTCCATGCCGGCCATCACCGCACTCGCCGCATTCGTGCCATGCGCGCTGGACGGGATCAGGCAGACCTTGCGGTGCTCCTGGTCGTTGGACCGGTGGTAGGCACGGACCGCGAGCAGTCCGGCCAACTCGCCCTGCGAACCGGCGTTCGGCTGCACCGACACCGCGTCGTAGCCGGTGATCTCCAACAGCCAGCGCTCCAGTTGGCGGATCAGCGCAAGATAGCCCTCGGCCTGGGACAGCGGCGCGAACGGGTGAATCCGGGAGAACTCCGGCCAGGTCACCGCGGCCATCTCGGTGGTCGCGTTCAGTTTCATCGTGCAGGAGCCCAGCGGAATCATCGACCGATCCAGGGCGATGTCCCGGTCGGCGAGGCGGCGCAGGTAGCGCAGCATAGCGGTCTCGCTGTGATAGCTGGAGAACACCGGGTGGGTCAGGTAGTCCGACTGCCGCTCGAGCTCGGCCGGAAGCGCGTCCGGAGTCTGATCGTCGAGCATGTCCGCCCGCAAGCCGGTGATCCCGAACGCGGCCCAGACCGCGGACAGGTCGGCGCGAGTGGTCGCCTCATCGCAGGCCACGGCGATGTGATCGCGGTCGACCCGGCGCAGGTTGATACCCCGGTCGCGGGCCGCCGCGAGGATGGTGTCGGCCCGGCCCGGGACCCGCGCCAGCACGGTGTCGAAGAATTCGTCGTGGGCGACCGTGACGGCGCCGGCCCGCAGCCCGGCGGCGATGATGGCCGCATACCGGTGCACTCGTTGCGCGATCGCGCGCAGCCCGGCCGGGCCGTGGTACACCGCGTAGCTGCTGGCCATCACCGCAAGCAGCACCTGCGCGGTGCAGATGTTGCTGGTCGCCTTCTCCCGCCGGATGTGCTGCTCCCGGGTCTGCAGCGCGAGCCGGTAGGCGGGCGCGCCGTCCGCGTCGACCGAGACACCGACCAACCGGCCGGGCAACTGGCGCTCCAGACCGGCCCGGACCGCGAGGTAGCCGGCGTGCGGCCCGCCGAAGCCGAGCGGCACGCCGAATCGCTGCGCGCTGCCAACCGCGATGTCCGCGCCGAGGTCCCCCGGCGCCGCGACAAGGGTCAACGCGAGCAGGTCGGCCGCCATCGCGACCAGCGCTCCGCGGTCGTGCGCTTCCTCGATGAGCGCACGGTAGTTCCGTACCGCGCCGGAGCTGCCGGGATACTGCAACAGCACGCCGAACAGCTCCCCCTCGGGCAACCCCGCGGACAGGTCGCGTACGTCCACCTCGATCCCGACCGGTCTGGCCCTGGTCTGGACTACTCCGATCGTCTGCGGCAGGCAGTCCGCGTCGACCAGGAACCGCATGCTGTGGTTGCGCTTGGGCGCCGCGCGGCGGGCCAGCGCCATCGCCTCCGCGGCGGCGGTCGCCTCGTCCAGCATCGACGCTCCGGCGGTGGTCAGCCCGGTCAGGTCCGCCACCATTGTCTGGAAGTTCAACAGCGCCTCGAGCCGACCCTGCGAGATCTCCGGCTGGTATGGCGTGTACGCGGTGTACCAGGCCGGGTTCTCCAGCACGTTGCGCTGGATGACCGGCGGCGTGATGGTGTCGTAGTAGCCGAGCCCGATCATCTGCACCATCGGCCGGTTACGGCTGGCCAAGGATCGAAGCTCGGCCAGCGTTTCCGCCTCTGACGCGGCCGGCGGCAGGTCGAGCCGATCCTTGGTCGCGATCGAGGCCGGTACCGCCGCCGCAGCCAGCTCGTCGAGGGTGTTGAAGCCGAGGAAGGCAAGCATCTTGTCCCGGTCGTCCGGGCGCGGGCCGATGTGCCGGCTGGCGAACTGATCCGCGTGTTCCAGCGCCGAGAGCGTCGCCCAAGGACGCCTCTCGGCCGGGGCCGTCTCGGCAGGGGCCTTCTGGGCGGGCACCTGCTTGGTTCGCCCGCTCCCGGCCGGCGCGCTGTCGACGCTTCCGTTGTCGGCGCTCCCGCTCTTCGCTGGCGCCGCCTCCGGTGCTTCGGCAGTCGCGGCCCGGCGCGAGTCAGAAGCGGAGCTGTCGGTCATCGGGGGCCTCCTGGCTACGACCGGTCATGGTGGCTCGGGGTGGCCTCCCCCTCTGTCGCCGGGCGACCGTACTCCAGAGGTGCCTCACCCGCGAGGTCCT
>DATFRM010000071.1:0-4715 GCA_035263265.1 Actinomycetes bacterium | reverse complement strand
CGCCGGATCTGGTCGAGCACCTGCTGGCGCACGCGATCCGGGCGCCATCCGCCGGATTCTCCCAGGGCTGGGGCTTCCTGGTGCTCGAGAACCCGGCCGACCGGGAGTTGTTCTGGCGGGTCACCACCCCGGCCGGGACCGAGCCGAACCCGTGGCTGGACGGGATGCACCGCGCACCGCTGCTGATCGTTGCGCACTCCAACCGGGACGCGTATCTCGATCGCTACGCCGAGCCCGACAAGGGCTGGACCGACCGTGACGAGGCACGCTGGCCGGTGCCGTACTGGGACATCGACGCGGGGATGGCCAGCCTGCTCATGCTGCTGACCGCGGTCGACCAGGGACTGGGCGCGTGCTTCTTCGGAATTCCGCCGGAGTGCACGGCGGGCTACCGCGAGGCGTTCGGCGTGCCCGCGAGTTACACCCCGGTCGGCGCGGTATCGGTCGGCTATCCCGCGCCCGACGTGAAGTCGCCGTCGCTGCGGCGCGGCCGGCGCCCGGCCGCGGAGGTGGTCCACCGATCGCGATGGAGATCCTTCGGAGCCGCGCCAGCGGGTCACCGGGAAACGGTCGGATCCGGCGACTAGGCTGCGAGCGCACCCCGGTTCGAGGAGGCGTCCGAAGCGTGGCCCCGTCGTCGGCGACAGATTCGTTCGTCCATCTGCACGTCCACACCGAGTATTCGATGCTCGACGGCGCCGCCCGGGTCTCCGACCTGCTCAAAGAGACCGCCCGGATGGGCATGCCCGCCCTGGCGATGACCGATCACGGCAACTTGTTCGGCGCGTACGAGTTCTACAAGCAGGCGAGGTCGACCGGGGTCAAGCCGATCATCGGGATGGAGGCTTACGTCGCCCCCGGCAGCCGGTTCGACAAGCGGCGGGTGGTCTGGGGCGACGGTGGCGACGACGACGTCTCGGGCAATGGCGCCTACGTGCACATGACCCTGCTGGCCGCCGACACCGAGGGACTGCACAACCTGTTTCGACTGTCCTCGCTGGCCAGCCTCGAGGGCCAGTACTACAAGCCGCGCCTCGATCGGGAGCTGCTTGCGGCGCACTCCCGTGGGTTGATCGCGACCACCGGCTGTCCCGGTGGTGAGGTCGCGACCCGGTTGCGGCTCGGCCAGTACGACCTGGCCCGGCAGGCCGCCGCCGAGCTCGCCGACATCTTCGGCCGGGACAACTTCTACGTCGAGGTGATGGACCACGGCTCGGCCGTGGAGCGCCGCTACTACGACGACCTGATGCGGTTGCGCAAGGAGTTGGAGCTGCCGGTCCTGGCCACCAATGATCTGCACTACACCGACAAGGCCGACGCGCAGGCGCACGCCGTGCTGCTGTGCGTGCAATCAGCGTCGACGCTCGCCGATCCGAACCGGTTCAAGTTCGATGGCACCGGCTACCACCTGAAGTCGGCGGCCGAGATGCGCGAGCTGTGGCGCGAGCTGCCCGACGCCTGCGACAACACGCTGCTGATCGCCGAGCGGGTCGGCGACTACGGCTCGGTGTTCGAGTTCCGCAACCTGATGCCGCAGTTCCCGGTGCCGGTCGGCGAGACCGAGGAGACCTGGCTGGCCGCTCAGGTCAACGCCGGGCTGGCCCGCCGGTTCCCGGCCGGAGTGCCGCCGGCACATCGCAAGCAGGCCGACTACGAGGTCTCGGTCATCCGTCAGATGGGATACCCGGGCTACTTCCTGGTCGTCGCCGACCTGGTCCGCTACGCCAGGGAGAACGGCATTCGGGTGGGTCCCGGCCGTGGCTCGGCGGCCGGTGCCGTGATCGCGTTCGCGCTCGGCATCACCGAGCTCGACCCGCTCGAGCATGGCCTGCTGTTCGAGCGGTTCCTCAATCCGGAGCGCGTGTCGATGCCGGACATCGACATCGACTTCGACGAGCGCCGCCGCGGCGACATGATCCGCTACGCCACCGAGAAGTACGGCGAGGAGCGGGTGGCGCAGATCATCACCTATTCGACGATCAAGGCAAAGGCTGCGGTCAAGGACGCGGCTCGCGTGCTCGGCTACCCGTTCGCGGTCGGCGACCGGATCACCAAGGCGATGCCGCCGGCGGTGATGGGCAAGGACGTGCCGCTGTCCGGCATCTTCGATCCGCAACACCCTAGGTACGGCGAGGCCGGCGAGTTCCGCATGCTGTACGAGTCGGATGCGGACGTCAAGCGCGTGGTCGACACCGCTCGCGGGCTGGAGGGGCTGAAGCGACAGTGGGGGGTGCACGCGGCCGGCGTGATCCTTTCCCGGGAACCGCTGCTCGACATCATTCCGGTGATCCGGCGCGAGCAGGACGGCGCGATCATCACTCAGCTGGACATGGGCGCGTGCGAAGCGCTCGGCCTGCTGAAGATGGACTTCCTCGGCTTGCGCAACCTCACCGTGCTCGACGACTGTCTGGACAACATCGAGCGCAACTACGGCAGCCGGCTGGTGCTCGAGCAGCTCGGGCTGGACGACGCCAAGGCGTACGAGTTGCTGGCCCGCGGCGACACGCTCGGCGTCTTCCAGCTCGAGGGCGGGCCGATGCGCGCGCTATTGCGCTCGATGCGGCCCGACTCGTTTCAGGACATCTCCGCGGTCGGCGCCCTCTACCGGCCCGGGCCGATGGGCGCCAACGCGCACAACGACTACGCCGACCGCAAGAACGGCCGCAAGCCGGTCGAGCCGATCCATCCGGAGCTGGCCGAGCCGCTCGACGAGATCCTGCACGACACCTACGGGCTGATCGTCTACCAGGAGCAGGTCATCGCGATCGCGCAGAAGCTGGCCGGCTAC
The DNA here is from genome assembly GCA_035263265.1 of Actinomycetes bacterium. Lineage (GTDB taxonomy): Bacteria > Actinomycetota > Actinomycetes > JAKEEW01 > JAKEEW01 > DATAFN01. Next base: position 1,927 of record DATFRM010000071.1, on the reverse strand, counting down.
TCGCTCGGCAAGGCCGACCTGCTGCGCCGGGCGATGGGCAAGAAGAAGAAGGAGATCCTCGACAAGGAGTACGTGCCATTCGCCGAGGGCATGCGCGCGAGCGGCTACTCCGAAGGCGCGATCAAGACCCTGTGGGACATCCTGGTTCCCTTCTCCGACTACGCGTTCAACATGGCGCACACCGCCGGCTACGGCCTGGTCTCGTACTGGACCGCGTATCTGAAGGCGAACTACCCGGCCGAGTACATGGCCGCACTGCTCACCAGCGTGCGCGACGACAAGGACAAGTCCGCGCTCTACCTCAACGAATGCCGGCGGATGGGGATCAAGGTGCTGCCGCCGGACGTCAACGAGTCGGAGGCCAACTTCACGTCCCGCGACGGCGACATCAGGTTCGGGCTCGCGGCGATCCGAAACGTCGGCGCCGGAGTGGTGGAAGCAATCGTGTCTGCTCGGCGGTCGGCGGGCCGGTTCGCCAGCTTCCACGACTTCCTCGGCAAGGTGCCGGTCAACGTCTGCAACAAGAAGACAATCGAGTCCCTGATCAAATCCGGCGCGTTCGACTCACTCGGGCACCCGCGCCGTGGACTGCTCGCGATCCACGAGCGTGCGGTCGACGCCGTGATCGACATCAAGCGCAACGAGGCGATCGGGCAGGACTCGCTGTTCGGCGGCTTCGGAGGGCTCGGTGGGTCCGACGACAGCGGTGCCGACGGCCTGTCCGGGATCAGCATCGAGCTGCCGGTCCCGGATGGCGAGTGGGACAAGGCGACCATGCTCGCGTTCGAGCGGGCGATGCTCGGCTTGTACGTCTCTGACCATCCGCTGCTAGGCATCGAGCACGTCCTCGCCCAATCCGCGGACTGTCCGATCGCCGCGCTCACCGACGGCGACGAGTGGTCCGACGGCTCGGTTGTCACCGTGGCCGGTCTGGTCACCGGGCTGTCCCGCCGGGTGACCAAGCAGGGCAGCCCGTGGGCGATGGCCACCGTGGAGGATCTCGCCGGGGCGATCGAGTGCATGTTCTTTCCGACCACCTACCAGCTGTACGGGACGGTGCTCGCCGAGGACGCGATCGTCGTAGTAAAAGGCCGGCTGGACCGGCGCGAGGACGTGCCCAAGTTGATCGCGATGGAGATCTCGCTGCCGGATCTGACCGCCGGGCCGCGCGGTCCGGTGGTGGTGACGATGCCGGAGAACCGGTGCACTCCACCGGTGGTGGAACGGCTGCGCGAGGTACTGCGCACCCATCCCGGTCGCACCGAAGTGCACCTGCACCTGAAGAGCTCCTCCAAGACCCTGGTCATGAAGCTGAACCAGCAGGTCAGCCCGACGTCGGCGCTGATGGGTGATCTGAAGGCGCTGCTCGGTCCGGCCTGCCTCGGCTGATCTGTGCGCATCCGAGGCGCCGACGATCAGCAGCGATGCCGGTCGGTGATCGACCTAGTGCCGATTGTCACCCGAGTCTGATTGACTGTCCGATGTCCTTAGCCGCTGCGGTTCTGGATCTAGGAGCACGACATGACAACGGGGGACGAGCGCCCATTCGATGGGACGCGACCAGACGAGACGGATCCATCCGATTCACTTGATCAGACGCTGAGCGAGCCGCCGGCGAGCGACCGGCCGGCGGGTGGTCAGCCGGACCGTGGGCCAGCCGGGCCTGAGCCGGGTCACGCGCCATTCGCTTCGCCCGCCGGTTGGGCGTCCAGCGAGGGTCCGGGTGCCGACGCCGAGGCGACGCTGCCGGGGGACGAGCTGGCATTCGGGTCCGCGCGATCCGCGCGTCGCCCGTGGGGATTGATCGGCGTCGCCGCCGGCGTCGCCCTGGCTGTGCTGGTCGGCGGCGTGGTGTTCGCGGTCGGCAAGCTTTCCGGTGGCGGCACCCAGCCCGAGGAGCTGGTTCCGGCCAGCGCATTCGCGTTCG
>DATFRM010000070.1:0-2885 GCA_035263265.1 Actinomycetes bacterium | reverse complement strand
GGCCGGCTCGAAGGTCAGGACCGACTCGAAGGCGTTCGGGTCGTCGCGGGACTCGCCGTGCAGCAGCGCGATCCGCTCCGGCGGGACGATCTCCCGCCAGGTGATCCACTCCTGGTAGTCGGTCCCGTCCGGCCCGTGCATGACGAAGTTCCACTCCCCGCCGACGCGGAAGTCGAAGGACCGAGTCGTGGTGGTGAAGCCCTCCGGTCCCCACCACCGCGACAGGTGCCGGACTCGCGAGAACGCCTCGAACACCAGCTCCCGCGGGGCGCCGATCACCCGGGAGATCACGATCTTGCGGTCCGCGGTCGGGTGTGCAGCCTCGCCGCTACTGGACGTCGCCATCCTGTGGTCCCTCCTGCCTTGCCTCCTTCAACTCCTGCGCGTACTCGGCCAGCCGGTCGAAGCTCTCGCTCCAGAACCGCTCGAAGCCGCCCACCCACTCGTGGACCGGCCGCAGTCCCCGAGCGTCCAGGCCGTACAGCCGCTGTTTGCCCGCCTCGCGGACCCGCACGAGCCCGACCTCCCGGAGGACCCGCAAGTGCTTGGACGCCTGCGGCTGGGTCATCCCCAGGTCCCGCGCCATGTCGGTCACCGGCCGCTCGCCGCCCCGCAGCAGCATCAGGATCTCCTGCCGCCGCGGTTCGGCGATCGCGTTGAACGCGTCCGAGGTCGTCGTCGCTCGAGCCATAGCACCATCATATGCCTATATCGGAATGCGTCAATTCCGTCGTATCCCAGGAGGGTTGTGTGACGAATGACGGGGGCGGGAACCGTCAGCTGGATCGGGCTCGCTCCACGGCGGCCGCCAGCACCGGAACCAACTGCGCGGCCACTCCGGCCCGTCCGGTCATCAGCTCGACCTGAAGCGCGGCCTGGTGGATCAGTAGCCCGAGCCCGCCGGCGGCTGCGCCGCCGGCGGCCAACCACGCCCCCGCCAGCGGAGTCGGCCACGGGTCGTAGACCACGTCGAACAACAGCCCGTCCACCCGCTCCGGGACCACCGCCGCGAGCGCCGGGGAGGCAGCTATCGGTACCGCCGAGATCACCAGGTCGGCGCTGAGCCCGTCACGCAGCTCAGACCATGGCCGGACCGTGACGGTGGCGCCCACCCGGCCCCCGACCGCGTGCAGTTCCGATGCTCGGCGCGGGTCGCGCACGTACACCTCGACCGGCTGCACTGGTGGCCCCGGCCGGCCCGGCACCGGCGGGACCGACGGGGCCGGCACAACCGAAGCACCGGCTAGCTGCGCGACCACGGCCAGCGCTGATGCCGCGGTGGCCCCGCCGCCGAGCACCACGACCCGGTCCGGCGCCGTCCCTACGCCGGCTGACCGGAGCGCCGCTACCAGTCCGGGTACGTCGGTGTTCTCGCCGATCCGCGACCGATCCGGCGCCCACCGGACGGTGTTGGCCGCGCCGACCGCGGCGGCGACCGGACTCAGCCGCGCGCACAGCGGCAGCACCGCCTGCTTGAGCGGCATGGTCAGCGACAGACCGACCCAGCGCTCGTCCAGGCTGGCCAGGAATCCGGGCAGCGTCGCGGTATCCACTTCGATGGCGTCATAGCGCCAGTCCAGGCACAGTTCGGCGTAGGCGGCCCGGTGCAGCACCGGAGACAGTGAGTGCGCGATCGGCGAGCCGAGCACCGCCGCGCGCCGCTGCCCGTCCTCGAACCCCTCAGCCACCGATCAATGGTCGCGCAACCACGCGCGCAATTCCTCAACGTGCTGGGCGTGCTGGGCCGCGGTGGTCGCGAACTTGGTCTCGCCGGTATCCGGATTGACCGTGACGAAGAACAGCCAATCGCCCTTGGCCGGGTGTAGCGCGGCCTCCAGCGCGGCCTGGCCGGGCGAGTTGATCGGGCCTGGCGGCAGACCCACGTGGCGGTAGGTGTTGTACGGCGAGGAAGACGCGCGGTCCTCGGCGGTGGTGGTGACCACACCGCTCTTACCGACCGCGTAATGCACGGTCGAGTCGAGCTGCAGCCGCATGTCCTGGTTGAGCCGGTTGTAGATCACCCGCGCGACCTTCGGGAAGTCCTCCGCATGCCGGGCCTCGGCCTGGACCAGGCTGGCCACGATCACTGCCTGGTACGGGTCGAGTCCGACCTCGCGGGCCCGGTTCTCCAGGTTGATGCCGGTCGCCACCTGGTCGAACTGGTCGACCATGTCGGCCAGCAGGCTCTTCGCCGTGGTGTCCGGCTCGATATCGTAGGTGGCCGGGAACAGGAAGCCCTCGGCCCGACCGTGCGCATAGCGGGGCAGGCCGAGCGCGCTCCCGTCCTTGGCCGCGGCGGTGAGTTCGGAGAGCTTGAAGTCACCCGACTTGGCAAGCACTCGCAGCGCCGCGGTCTGCCGCAGACCCTCCTGCACCGTCACCTTCGAGCCGATCCGGTTCTCCGGCTCGAGCAATGCGGCCAGCGCGAGGCTGGCCTGCATGTGCTCCCGGAGTTGGTAGAACCCGGGCTGGATGGACTCCGCGTCCTTGTCGCCACGCGCTGCGTCGACGAACGCCTGCTCGCTGGCGATTACGTCCGCGTCGGCCAGCGTGTTGCCGATCGAGCGCACGCTCTGGCCAGGGGTGATCTGCACCTCGACCGACCCGGTGCCTGGTCCGCTGTAGTCGGCAGCCGGATTGAACAGGTTGCCGAGCACCCGGACTCCGCCGATCACCAGCCCGACGAACAACGCGATCACAATGAGGAACATGATCGCGACCACAAAGCCGCTGCGCCGGCGACGGCGCCGACCCCGGGGCTCACCGGGCGGCGAGTCATAGTCGCGCGACATTACGTCGTAGTAGCTCATTCCTCCGCCTGTACCGTCCGGCCGGGCGGCCGGCCAGTGGCCCGCTCGGCGTCGAGTGCGCTCTGCAAGATCACA
>DATFRM010000069.1:0-2995 GCA_035263265.1 Actinomycetes bacterium | reverse complement strand
TGCCGAACAGCAGGCTCAGCTCGACGCATTCCGTACCCATTTCGACGTCTGGTCCTCCGAGCGGGCGCTCTACGAGACCGGCCGGGTCGAGCATGCCCTGGACGTGCTCAAGAGCAAGGGTCACCTGTACGAGAAGGACGGTGCGGTGTGGATGCGCACTACCGACTTCGGTGACGACAAGGACCGGGTGCTAGTCCGCAGCAACGGTGAGCTGACCTACTTCGCCTCCGACACCGCGTACTACGTCGACAAGCGCGAGCGTGGCTTCGACGTCTGCATCTACCTGCTCGGCGCCGATCACCACGGCTACGTCGGCCGGCTGCGGGCGATGGCGGCCTGCGCCGGTGACGACCCGGATCGCAACATCGAGGTGCCCATCGGCCAGCTCGTCAAGATCCTCAAGGGCGGTGCCGAGGTACGGCTGTCCAAGCGGGCCGGCGACATCATCACGTTGCAGGAGATCGTGGACATGACCGGCGTGGATCCGTTGCGATACACGCTGTGCCGGTTCCCGGTCGACTCGCCGCTCACCCTCGACGTCGAGATCATCACCAGGCAGCTGCCGGACAACCCGGTCTTCTACGTTCAGTACGCGCATTCCCGGCTCGCTTCCTTGATGCGCAACGCTGCCGAACTGGGTGTCGATCGGGGCAGTCCGGAGGACTTCAGGCCCGAACTGCTCCGGCGCGATCAGGAGAGCGACCTGCTAGGGGCGCTCGGCGAGTTCCCCCGGATCGTGGCCACCGCCGCCGAGCTGCGCGAGCCGCATCGGGTGGCTCGCTACCTTGAGGAGCTGGCCGGCACGTACCACCGGTTCTACGACGCCTGCCGGGTCCTGCCGCAGGGCGATGAGGAACCGGCGGATCTGAATCGGGCCCGGCTGTGGCTGTGTGCGGCCACCCAGGTCGTGCTCCGTAATGGCCTGGAGCTGCTCGGAGTGAGCGCGCCGGAGCGGATGTAGTCCAACCGGCCGAAATCCCCGGCCGACCCGGACGCGTTTCGCCAAGCTGGGCACGGTTCACGGGAGGGGGCGGGGAATGCGGACCGAAGCTCTGAAGATCGCGTTGCTGGGCTGCGGGACGGTTGGCGCCGAGGTCGCCCGGCGGCTCGACGCACACGGGCCGGAGCTGGCCGCGCGAGCGGGGGCGCCGCTCGAGCTGGCCGGCATCGCAGTGCGCGATCCGAACCGGCGGCGATCCGGCCTCGATCCGGCCCTGTTCACCGCGGACGGCACTGCGCTGGTAGGACGGTCGGACGTCGACATCCTCGTCGAGCTGATCGGCGGTATCGAGCCGGCTCGGTCGCTGCTGCTGGCCGCGATGGAGCGCGGCATGTCAGTGGTGACCGCGAACAAGGCGCTGCTGGCAACGCACGGCCCGCAGCTGTACGAAGCGGCCGAGAAGCACGGTGTCGATCTGTATTTCGAGGCCTCGGTAGCCGGGGCCATCCCGTTGCTGCGTCCGCTGCGCGAGTCGCTGGCCGGCGACCGGATCCGCCGGGTGCTCGGCATCGTCAACGGCACCACGAACTTCATCCTGACCCGGATGGACGAGACCGGCGCGGAGTTCACCGCCGCGCTGGCCGAGGCGACCGAGCTCGGCTATGCGGAAGCGGATCCGACCGCGGACCTGGCCGGACATGATGCGGCGGCAAAGGCCGCCATTCTGGCCTCACTGGCGTTCCACACCCGAGTCGCTGTGACCGATGTCTACCGGGAGGGCATCACCGCGGTCAGTACCGCCGACGTAGCCAGCGCAAAGGACATGGGCAACGTCATCAAGATGCTCGCTATTTGCGAGCTGTCCGCGGACGAGCAGGCCGTAAGCGTGCGCGTCCATCCCGCGATGATCCCGCGCACGCATCCGCTGGCCAGCGTGCGGGAGGCGTTCAACGCGGTGTTCGTCGAGGCCGATGCGGCCGGCCAGTTGATGTTCTATGGCCGTGGCGCCGGCGGCGCGCCGACCGCGAGCGCGGTCCTCGGTGACATCGTCGCGGTCGCCAGGCACCGGGTGGGTCAGGGTCGAGGCGTGGGCGAGTCGGCGTACGCGCAGCTGGCGATTCGGCCGATCGGCGAGTGCGTCACGCACTACTACCTGCATCTCGACGTTACCGACAGGGCCGGCGTACTCGCCCAGGTCGCGGCCGTGTTCGCCGCGAACGGGGTGTCGATCTCGACCGTCCGGCAGGACGGGCACGGTGCCGAGGCATCACTGGTCATCGTCACCCACAGCGCGACCGAGGCGGCATTGGCGTCGACGGTCGGGAACCTTCGCGGCATCGACGTTGTTCGCCAGGTAAGCAGCGTGCTGCGGGTCGAACGGTGACCCGTGGTCGCTCATCGGCCGCTCATGGACGGGACGTAAGACTGTCGGTGGCGCTCGCTACTGTCAGTGCCACTGCTTCGAACCACCTTTGAGGGGGAGAGATGAGCCCGACTCGCCGAATTGCCGCCTTGCCCTGTGGGCGATGGAGCAAGTGGGTGGTGCTTGGGCTCTGGATCGTAATCTTCGCCGTCGCGGGCCCGCTGTCCACCAAGCTCACTGGTGCCCAGGAGAACGACCAGTCGGCCTGGGTGCCGGGCAGCGCCGAGTCCACCAAGGCGTTCGAGCGTTACCAGGCATTTCAGCCGGGCGAGCTGGTGCCGACCGTGCTGGTCTACGAGCGGCCGTCCGGGATCACCCCCGGTGACCAGGCCGCGGTGGCTCAGCACGTCAACCAGATCGCGAACGTCGAGGGAGTCGTCGAGAAGCCAGCCGGGCCAATCCTGTCGCAGGACGGCAAGGCGCTCGAGGTGATCGCCCAGGTCGACGCCGGCATCGGTGGCTGGGAGAAGCTCGGCCAGGTCGTCGATGACGTCAAACAGATCGCCGCCGAGCGACCCGACGGCTTGTCCATGCACGTCACCGGGCCCGGTGGCTACGCCGCCGACTCGATCGACGCGTTCGCCGGCATCGACAGCACTCTGCTGTATGCGGCCCTGACCGTGGTCGTGCTG
>DATFRM010000068.1:0-5583 GCA_035263265.1 Actinomycetes bacterium | reverse complement strand
TCGCTCACGCGTAGCTCCTTGGCGCTTCGTCACCAGACCCTTGACGTTTAGTGAGGGTAATCGGATCAACCTCACCAGCGAAAAGCCGGTCCGGCAAGGGGGGACCGGAGCATGGATGGCTCGAGAGTTCGGTGTCGCCGGACCAGCGCGTGCCAGCCGATGACCGCGGGACTACGGTGACGATATGAGCCGCAAGACAGAGCACTTGAGCGATGAGCTCCATGCGTACCTGCTTGATCACGGAAGCCGCCCGGACGAGGTCCAGCAAGCGCTGATCAAAGAGACGGCCACGCTCGGCCGGGTTGCCCAGATGCAGATCGCGCCGGAGCAGGGCGCGTTCATGGAGATGCTGGCGCGCATCTTGAACACCCGGTTCGCGGTCGAGGTCGGCACGTTTACCGGCTACTCGGCGATGTCTATCGCGCGCGGCCTGGCCGATGGCGGCCGGCTGCTGTGTTGTGACATCAGCGAGGAGTGGACCGCGATCGCCAAGCGGTACTGGGAGCAAGCCGGCGTGAGTGATCGGATCGAGCTGCGGGTCGGACCGGCGCTGGAGACGCTGCAGTCGCTGCCACCAGATCCGCAGGTCGACCTGGCGTTCGTAGACGCGGACAAGGGCGGCTACATCGGCTACTGGGAGGAGCTCGTGCCCCGGATGCGGCCGGGTGGCGTGCTGCTCATCGACAACGTGTTCGCCAGTGGCCGCGTGGTCGAGACCTCGCCCAGCGACGACATGACGCGCGATATCAAGGCGTTCAACGACCACGCCGCCAAGGATTCGCGGGTCGATCTGGTCATGCTGCCGATCGCGGACGGTCTGACCATGGCCCGCAAGCTCTGACCCGCCGAGACCTCTGACCTCGGGCCGATCCATCCCCAGGAGTATCCGTCCCGGAGATGCGAACGGCGCCCCACACCGGGGCGCCGTCGCTGGCACGTGGGCTGGGTTACCAAGCGTGCACCACAAGTCGTCGGACAGGTCCAGCCTGATCGCGACGGGCCCTTTACTCGGGTCGGACGCGCGTGGGTGCCCAGCTTTCGTGCGCGGCTCGGAGTAGCTTGCGCTACTGCCGTTGCCGTACTTGCTTTGTACGTGGATGCCGGGATCCTGTGAACCCTTGGAGCATGATCTTTACCTTTGGGGCTCTGCTCGATGCCTCAGATAACACGTAGGTCACGAACAGTCCCATCAGTCACCGGTCCGTGCGACGACAGCCGGGCCGAAGCCGCGAGCGATCGCTAGGCTGCGCCCGGACAGGCGCGGATGTAGAGGCTGCTCAGCGCGTACAACGCCTGCTCGGTGAACTGGAAGTACACCTGGCTCGGGCCGCTTTGCGACTTGGTGCTGAGTTGGAATGTTGGGTACTCGGTCAGATCCAGTAGGCGTCCGGCGCATCGGGGCACGGTCACTTCGAAGCGCACCACGGCTCGAGACCTCGCGGCCACCTCGATCGGACCGCCCCGCATTCGCACCGCGAAGGTGCCTACGCTCTCCATCCCAGCCACCCGCAGCACAGTCTGGCCCGCATGTATGACGGCTTCGCCGCGCAACACCGGCCGGCCCTGACTAGTGACCAGCTCCCAGTTGCTCGGAGGCTCCATGAAATTGCCCTGGTCGAACCCGGTGGCACAGTCGGACTGATAGAAGGCGATGAGCTGGGAGTCGAGCAGGGTCAGCTGGATCTCCTTCAGGTCGCCGGATGCGGTGCGAACCCCCACGGTGATGACGGGATCGGTGGATGTGACGTCGTCCTCGCCTTCCGGGGTGCATATCGCCGTACTGATGTCGAGGCTCACCGGAGTGGTTCGCCCGCCACCGATGGAGCGATCGGTGAACTGATGGGTGCGACTGCGCTCGAAACCGGGTGCGTCGATTCGTACCGTTTCCAGGCCAATCGGCAGCGGCCCGAGGTTGAGCAGGCGAACGACGATCCGGCGGCTGTCGGGACCGGGGAACACGTTGCTCGGGTCGACCGTGGCGTGCAGGAGAACGGTGCCTTTCTCGGCCCGAAGCGCCTGCGCATCGCGCTGCCGCTCGGTGCTGATCACACCGACCGCGAGCCCGGCAGCGATGGCCAGCACTAACGCGAGCCTGCGCCTGAATCGGTCGCTCAGGCGGGTCCACGGATTGCTACGCAGCCACCGGGTACGGCCGGCGGTCCGCCCGGACTGCCTGACCGGTGAGTCGTGGCTGCGCGCCGTTGCTCGCAGGTCCTCGGCCGACTGGGTGTCGTCTGGCTGCCCGTCGGCCGGCTGCTCATCGTCGAACTCGATCATCTGTGGTGCTCGATCATGACTTGCTCCGGGCCGGCTCACACTGGAAGGTACGTGAGGCACGTCCGACCGGTTCCGGCCGAGCGTTACGCGGTTGGTCCTCTCACCTTCAGTAGACCCGCTAGCTGCTGTTGCGGTTGCGCTCGCGGCGCTTTGCCGCGTACCACACGATCCCGGCCGCCGCGGCGCCGGCGCCCAGCGCGGTCGCGGCGAGTACCGGCTTGCTCGGTAGTGACGGCACCCGCTGGCGCAGCGATACCGGCTTGCTGAAAACCAGAACCGGCCAGCCCCGGCTGGCGGCTTCCTTGCGCAGCGCACGGTCCGGATTGACCACATATGGGTGGCCGACGACCTCGAGCATCGGCAGATCGGTGATCGAATCGCTGTAGGCGTAGCAGCGCGACAGGTCGTAACCCTCGGTCGCGGCGAGCTCGGTGATCGCCTTTGCCTTGTTCTCCCCGTACGCGTAGAAGTCGATCTCGCCGGTGTACCGGCCGTCCTTGACCACCATCTGCGTCGCGATCACCCGGTCGGCCCCCACCATCGACCCGATCGGCTCGACCACCTCCGTGCCGGACGAGCTGACGATGACCACGTCGCGACCTGCGGTGTGATGCTCCTCGATCAACGTTACGGCCTCGTCGTACACCAGCGGATCGATCAGCTCGTGCAGGGTTTCGCCGACGATCTCGCGAACCTGGGCGACGCTCCAGCCAGTGCACATCGACGATAGGTACTCCCGCATCCGCTCCATCTGATCATGGTCGGCACCACCGACCAGATAGACGAACTGGGCGTAGGCACTCTTGAGCACAGCCCGCCGGTTGATGAGTCCGCCGTGGTAGAAAGACCGGCTGAAGGCGAGTGTGCTTGACTTGGCGATGACCGTTTTGTCCAAGTCGAAGAAGGCTGCGGTCCGAGCCGGTGCGGAAGTGGCCACGATTGCCGAGCATACGGCCAAGGCTTGTCGATAACAGTTCGACTGAAGGGTTTACGCGGAGGGGTCGTCGGGTACACGATTGATCTGCAGCCAGCAAGGCCGCATATGACCCGGTCCGGCTCCTCCCCCCCGAGTCGGTCCGTGGCGACGACCCCCGCTCTCCCCCCCGGCGGGGGTCGTCCAGTATCTGCACAAGGTTTGCCGCTGAGCGTGCGTTTTCCCCAGATCTTGGTTGTCGTCTGGTGACCGGCTCGTCCCAAGCCGATGGTTGGGACAGTCGCGTACCCATCCAGACGGGGGAACCGTAGATGACCGCCGAGCTTGGTGCTCCTATGCCGCAGCCACTTCCCGGCGCTCTACCTGCCGGCACGGGTCCGCCCGTCGTAGCGCGGGCTGGTGCCGTGGTCTCGGCGGCCGAGACTTGGCCCGCCGCCGGTGCTCAGGCACTGGGTGCTCACGCGTTGGGTGCTTACGCGTCGGGTGGTCAGGTGTCGGGTGGTCAGGTGTCGGGTGGTCAGCCGTTGGGTGCGCAGGGGTCGGGTGCGCAGCGGTCGGGTGCTCGGCCACTCGTGCTGATCGCTGACAACGACCTGCTCGATGACGTGCTGCGGGCCAGCGCGGCCGCCTCGGTGCCGGTCGAGGTGGTGCCCGATCCTGGCGCGGCCCGGCGGGCGTGGTCCGATGCACCGCTGGTCGTAGTCGGCGACGACACTGCTGCCGCGGTCGCGCAGGTCGGCCTGCCCCGACGATCCGGTGTCGTGCTGGTCGGTCGCGAACCGCCCGATCCGGACATCTGGCAGCGCGGCCTGCAGGTTGGCGCCGAGGATGTGGTGTTCGTTCCGGAGGCCGACGAGTGGTTGGCAAACCGTCTAGCCGATGCGGCCGAGGGCGAGGTTCGTACTGGCGCACTGATCTGCGTAGTCGGCGGGCGCGGCGGAGCCGGAGCCAGCACACTGGCCGCCGGTCTGGCCGTAAGCGGCACGCGTCGTGGGTTGAGTTGTTTGCTGGTCGACGCCGACCCGCTCGGTGGCGGGCTCGATCTGGCGCTCGGGTACGAGAACACCGACGGGCTGCGGTGGCCGCAACTGGCCGAGTCTCGCGGCCGGATCAGTGCGGCCGCGCTGCAGCATGCGCTGCCGACCGGTCCCAGTCGTCGGGGCTCCCGGCTGCCAAGCCTGGGCGCGGTGCCGCTTCCGCTGATCTCCTGCGACCGGACCGATCTGGCCGACGTTCCCGCGGACGGTATGGCTGCGATCTTGGACGCCGGCCTTCGTGGTGCCGACCTGGTGATTGTCGATCTTCCCCGTTGCCGTAGTGCGGCGGGCGAGGTAGCGCTGGCTCGATCAACGGTCACGCTGCTGGTGGTGCCGGCAGAGGTTCGTGCGACCGCCGCGGCCGGCCGGGTCGCCGAGTTGGTCGCCGTTTCTGCGACAGACGTCCGCCTAGTGGTTCGTGGCTCGGGTCCGAGTCGCTTGCGCGGCGAGGTCATCGCCCAGTCACTCGGGCTGCCGCTGGTCGGGGAAATGGCACCCGATCCCGACATTGGTGCCGACCTGGATCGCGGGCTGCCCCCGGCCAGGACCGGTCGAGGTCCGCTGGCCGAGATGTGCCACCACCTGATCGGCGAGCTTGTGTTCCGGTCTCGAGGTGCAGCGTGATGGGTGGACTTGGCGGCCGCCCTGTCGTTCAACGAGCGCGTAGCCCGCGAGTCGTATCGACCGGGGGGCCGGCCGACGGCTTCGTCGATCGGGTCAGGCACCGGCTGGTCGAGCTCGGCACTACCGACGAGCTGTCTTCGGCCCAGGTCGCTGCGGCAGTTCGGGATCAGTCGGCGGTGCTGGGTGATGCAACCGTCCTCGACACCGCCGGCGTCGTGCTGCCGGAGCTACGCGGCGCCGGCCGGCTGGAGGCTCTGCTGCGCGATCCCGACGTGACAGATGTGCTGGTCAATGGCCCGGATGCGGTATGGATCGACCGCGGGAGCGGTCTGGAGCGCACCAGGGTCCGGTTCCCGGACAGCGGTACGCTGCGCCGGCTGGCACAACGGCTGGCAGCGGTGGCCGGTCGGCGGCTGGACGATGCATGCCCGTATGTCGACGCCCGCCTTCCCGACGGAGTGCGGCTGCACGCGGTCTTGCCGCCGGTCGCCGCCGGCGGTCCGTACGTGTCGTTGCGCGTGTTGCGGCGCAGATCCTTCACCCTCGACGAGTTGATCAGCGCTGGAAGCATCCCCGCTGCCGGTGCCGACTGGTTGCGCGCGCTGATCACCGCCCGTCTCGCGTTCGTGGTGTCCGGCGGCACTGGGACCGGCAAGACAACGGTGCTCAGCACGTTGCTCACGCTCACGGATCCGGGCGAGCGGCTGGTGC
>DATFRM010000067.1:0-7063 GCA_035263265.1 Actinomycetes bacterium | reverse complement strand
CGGCCACGCTGACCGGGATAGTCGACACGCTGGAGCGGGCCGGCTACGTCAGTCGGGTGCGCGACGAGTCGGACCGGCGCGTTGTGTGGCTCGACGTGACCGACGAGGGCAGGACCCGCGCCATGGAGATCGCCGTGCAGTCGCGCTCGGCGTTCCAGCCGACCGAGGTCGAGCAGGACCCGGCCAAGGCAGCGATCGTGCGCGAGTACCTCACGGAGCTCATCACGACCTACCGCGATCCGGCCGACGACCGCGATCCGGCCCGGCGCGATCCGGCCGGGCGCGATCCGGCCGGGCGCAACCGGACGTCTCGGGAGCCGGCGTACCAAGGACAAGGAGTGCGGACATGACAGACGGCGACACCTCCGCGGTGTCGGTGCGTGACCTGGTCAAGCGCTACCCGAAGCGCCCGGTCAACGCGGTCGACGGGTTGACCTTCGAAGTAAGTCCGGGCGAGATCTTCGGTCTGCTGGGGCCGAACGGTGCCGGTAAGACGACCACGGTCGGGGTGCTGACCACGATGGTGCGAGCGACCAGCGGGAGCGCGCGCGTGGCCGGAGTCGATGTCGCGGCCGATCCGGTCGGCGCGCGAGCCCGGCTTGCTGTTGTACCGCAGCGCAGCAATCTGGACCGGTCGCTCACCCCGCGCCAGAATCTCGTGTTTCACGCCGCCTATCACGGAGTCGGCCGGGCCGAACGCAATGCGAAAGCTGCGCTGTTGCTCGAGCAGTTCGGGCTGACCGCGCAGGCCGACATCAAGGTCGACTGGTACTCGGGTGGGATGGCACAGCGGCTGATGATCGCCAGGGCCTTGATGCACGAACCCGAGGTGCTGTTCCTGGACGAGCCGACCACCGGACTGGACCCACAGGCTCGGCTGTTCGTCTGGGATCGGATCCGGGAGCTGCGCGGGCGCGGCGTGACAGTTGTGCTCACCACGCACGATATGGACGAGGCGGCGGATCTGGCCGACCGGGTCGGCATTGTCGACCACGGCCGGTTGCTGGCTCTGGACACGCCCGAGGCGCTCACCCGCGGGCTCACCGGCCAGTCGGTGCTCGACCTGGTGGTGCTCCCATCCGAGCTGGACCAGCCCGAGGCGCTCGTGGAGGCACTGGAAAAGGTCGACGGGGTAGATCGCGCCGAACAGGTGGCGACGAGTCCGGACCTGTCGGCTGCCCTGGCGGTCGGTCCGGGCGGAATGCCCGGGATGCCGGGTGCCCCCGAGTTCCCGGCCGGCGGCGCGAACGGTGGCCCAACCGGACCGGACCTGCGGATCCGGCTCTACTTGACCACCGATCCGGCCAGCCTGCTCGGTCCGGTAGTCGCGGTACTGACCGAGCGCGCGGCGAGCGTGTCCGACGTCCACATCGGTCGGGCCAGCCTGGAGGACGTGTTCATCGACCTGACCGGAAGGGCTCTACGGTGACGGCACTCGACACGCCTGTCCGGCGCACCGCCAGAGGGGCCAGCGCCCGGCGCGCGTTCAACGCCATCCTCTGGCGGGACGTCCTGGTGACCGGTAAAGAGTTCTGGATCCTGCTGATCCAGGTGGCGCTGACCCCGCTGTTCATGCTGTTCATATTCGCCAAGGTGCTCAGCCAGGCCAACTACGTCAGCGACGAGTACGGGCATCTCCTGCTGCCCGGCATCGTGGCGCTGTCCGCTTTCCTCACCGCGTTGCAGAGCGTCGCGTTCCCGCTGGTGATGGAGTTCGGCTGGACCAAGGAGATCGAGGATCGGCTGCTGGCACCGCTCCCCACCAACCTGGTGGCGGTCGAGAAGCTGCTGTTCGCGACGGCGCGCGGGCTGTTCGCCGCGATCATCATTTACCCGATCGGTGCGGTGGTGCTCGGCTCGGCGCCGTGGGAGCCGGCGCGGTTGCCGCTGCTGCTGGTCGTGCTGCTGCTCGGTGCCTGGGTCGGGGCGGGCATCGGGATCACGATGGGGACTCTCGTGACGCCTGCCCGGATCGGCATCATGTTCGCGGCGATCCTGACTCCGCTGATGTTCACCGGGTCCGTTCAGTACCCGTGGCCGGCGCTGGACACGCTGCCGTGGTTCAAGTTCATCACCGCGCTCAATCCGCTGACCTATTGCTCCGAGGGAGTGCGGGCCGCGATGGTGCCGGACGTCCCGCACATCGCACCGTGGATCTGCGTGTCGGTTTTGATCATCTCGGCGATCGCGTTCACAGTGACCGGGATGGCCGGCTTCCGGCGCCGGGCACTGAGCTAGGCCGACACACCGACCTAGGCCGGTGTGCTGACCTAGGCGGCGTGCTGCCAAGAGGCGAGACCTCGGTGCTGACCTAAGCCGATTGGACCCAGTCTTGATGCAGGTTGATCAGGTTGCCGCAGGTGTCGTCGAACACCGCGTCGGTGCCGCCGTAGTCCATCCGGGTCGGCGGCATCGAGAACTCCACGCCATTCGCGCGCAGCCGCTCGTAGTCGCGTTGGGCGTCGTCGGAGCTCAACCCCAGTGACGGTCGGCCAGCGACCCTGGCCGCCTGCTGGAACGCCCGCGCTGCATCGTCGCTTACATGTAGTGCGACCTCGACGCCGTCGGGGTCGTCGGGCGAGACCACGGTGATCCAGCGCTCCTCCGGACCGTACGGCGCATCGGTCTTGATCCGCAGACCCACCGCCTCGGTGTAGAACTTGCGAGCCTTCTCCTGGTCGTCGACGAAGAGACTGACCAATCCGATCCGCATGACTGGCTCCTCCTGATTAGAGCTGAGCTTCTGATTGGAGCTCGCTTCCATCCACCAGCAGGGTATTGCTTCGGCTGCGGCACACGATTGCGAAGTTCGCTACGAACGCCACTGTTGTTAGCATCAAGCGCTATGGATCGGATCGACCGCGCAATTCTGTGGCAGCTCCAGGGCGATGGCCGGCTTGCCAATACAGAGCTGGCGGACCGGGTCGGGCTCAGCCCCTCCCCGTGCCTGCGCCGGGTCCGGGCACTCGAGGACGCCGGGATCATCACCGGCTACCGCGCGGTAGTGGATCCGGTGGCCGTCAATCGCGGCTTCCAGGTTCTGGTCCACGTGACGATGACCGTCGGCAACCGGGCCTCGGACATGGACGAGTTCGAGGCGCGAGTCGCCGAGCTCGACGAGGTCATCGAATGCCGGCGCATGTTCGGTGATCCGGACTACCTGCTCTGGGTCGCGGTCGCCGACCTGGCCACCTACGAGAAGTTGTACATGGACAAGCTGGTGTCACTACCCGGCGTGGCCCGCACCTCCTCCCAGCTGACCATGCGCACGATCAAGTCCGGCGGCCGGATCCCGGTCTAATCCAGCTCCGCGGCCGCCGAGCGGGCGCGTACCAACTCGTGTAGCGCCGCAACCGCGGCCCGCACCTCCTCCACATCGTGCGGTTGAGCGATCTCCCGGACCGCGTCCTGCAGGATGAGTACGGCCTGCTCCTCGATCGCGCTCCACCGTGCCGGAGATGGCCGCACGACCTCGGCGCAGTCGGCGAGCAGCCGTAACAGTGCGAGCAGGACGGTTGGTTCCCGCGCGCCGTAGCGGCGGATCAGCCCGCACATGGTCGAGAGGTAGTCACCGAAGTGGCGGCCCGGCACGATGACCGCACCACGCCCCGCTGGGTCGGCGGCCACATCCGCGCCCAGTGGTCGCACCGCTAGCGCACAGAAGATCACGGTCAGGTGGTCGATCGCCTGAACTGCCGAGTACGGATCGTTGATCGCCGGAGACAGCGCCTTACAGGACAGGTCGACCAGCTGCCGGATACCGAGCGCGGCGTCCTGCTCGAAGGTCCGCTCGAACCCGATCCCGACCGCGGACTCCAGCCCGTGCCGGAACGGCTCGGGATCCGGCACCGGTTCTGCCGCCGACAGCCGCCAAACCCAGGCCAGCGTGGTCCCGGCGACGACGTGCTCGCCGACCCGTCTGCGGAGGCAGACGGTGACCCCGTGCTCGACCGCAAGCGGCAGCAGCTGCTCGGGATGCGCCGTGCGTAGGTAGCCCGAGCGGGCCGACGGGATGGATATCGCCCACTCCGGAGGCGCCAGAACATCGTCCTCCACTCGGCCCGGTGTGCTCCTGACCACGGCCAGCGCCCGGCGCTCGACCGACCTAGTGATCGAGTCGATTTGGATGGAATGGGCCAGATGGTCGGCGAATACAACGACAGCCGCCAGGCTCACGAACAGCAGCAGGATTGCTCCAGAGACCGCGAGCCGTGGGTACTCGTCGGTTCGTTCGCCGGAGGAAATCCCGACCGTGTAGAGGCCGGCCGCGGAGAACGTGAATGTCGCTACGAACAGGCTGAGCACGATCTGGTTCGGACGATCCCGCAGGAAGTTGCGCAGCAGCCGCGGGGAGAACTGGGTGGACGACAGCTGCAGCGCGACCACGGTGAGGCCGAGTACCAGCGCGATAACGGTGATCACCGTCGCGGCGATCCCGGTCAGCAGATTGCGGGCGTCGTCCGCGGTGCCCTGGAACAGCAACGGCTCGAGCGGTGAGTCGGGCCCGATCTCGACCTGAGACAGCACCGAGCCGGCGATCAGCGCCGCCATGGCCGACAGCAGCGGCAACACCCACAGCGAGCCGCCGGCATACTCCCGAATCGTCTCGCGCCTGATCACGTCCACCCCCAACGCCGAACTCCGCCGTCCGAGGCTAGCGCTCTCACGGTTCTCTCATCGGCACCACCGCAGCATGCGCCCAAGGCCGTACCCAGGCCCTGCTGAAGGAGGACCACATGTACACAAGGCGAGGACGCGCGGTCGGCGCGTCCATTGCCACGGTGTTGGCGCTGGCACTCGCCGGCTGCGGCAGCTCGAACTCAGGCTCAACCGGAGCGGCCGGCGCCCCCAAACAAGGTGGCACGTTGAAACTGCTTGGCGCCAGCGATGTCGATCACCTCGATACCGCCAGTGCCTACTACACGACCAGCTACACGCTCGAGCGGGCGTTCACCCGGCAGCTGTTCAGCTATCCGGCGACCGCCGACGTGAGCAAGGCGATCAATCCGGTCGCCGATGTCGCGACCGAGATCCCGACCACCGCCAACGGCGGGATCAGCGCCGACGGGAAGACCTACACGATTCACATGCGCTCCGGGGTGCGGTGGAACACCGCGCCGGTCCGGGAGGTCACGGCCGGTGACTTCGTCCGCGGGTTCCAGCGGCTGTGCAACCCGGTGAGTCCGGTCGGGGCGCCCGGCTACTACACGAACACGATCGTCGGGATGAAGCAGTTCTGCGACGGGTTCGCCAAGGTGCCCGGGAACGCGAAGGCGATGGCGGACTACATCCAGGCTCACCAGATCAGTGGGATTACCGCGCCCAACGACAGCACGATCGTGTTCAAGCTGATGCAGCCGGCCAGCGATTTCCTCAACATCCTCGCGCTGCCGTTCGCCTCGGCCGCGCCGGTGGAGTACCTGAAATACGTCCCGGATGACGCGACGTTCCGGCAGAACACGTTCTCCGACGGTCCGTACGAGATCACCAAGTACAACGCCAACAAGGAGATCGACCTGGCCCGTAACTCGGCCTGGGAGCAGTCCGCGGACCCGATCAGACACCAGTACGTGGACCAGATCCAGATCGTCCAGGGCCAGTCGGACCCCGGCACTGTCCAGCAGCAGATCCAGGCCGGCACCGCGGACATGGAATGGGACACCGTCGTGCCGACCGCCAACATCCCGGCGCTGAAAGCGAGCAACGACTCGCGGCTTGGCGTCTTCCCGGCGCTGGACACCAACCCGTTCCTGATCTTCAACTTCCAGAGCCCGAACAACAACGGCGCACTGAAGAAGCTCCAGGTGCGCCAGGCGCTGGAATACGCGATCGACAAGGTGGCACTCGGCCAGATCTACGGTGGGCCGACGCTGAACACGCCACTTGACCAGGTCATCCCGCCGGGCAACGTCGGCTACCAGCCGATCAACCTGTACCCGACGACAAACCACCGCGGTGACCCGGCCAAGTGCAAGCAGATGCTGGCCCAGGCCGGCTTCCCGAACGGGCTGAAGCTCAACTACGTCTACCGCAACGCCGGCAACCACCCGGCGGTGACCCAGTCGGTCCAGGCCGACCTGAAGAAGTGCGGTGTGACCGTGAAGCTGATCCCGCAGACCCCGGCCGACTTCTACGGCAAGTACCTGGCGAACCCGGATGGTGCGCGCCGTGGGCTGTGGGACATCGCCGCACCGGGCTGGGTGCCCGACTGGTACGGCAACAACGGCCGGGCGATCGTCGAGCCGCTGTTCGACGGCCGCACTTACGGTCCGAACTCGGTGGACTACGGCGACTACAACAGCTCGAAGGTGAACTCGCTGATCGACCAGGCGCTGGCTCAGCCGACCGCGGACAAGGCCGCGCCGCTGTGGCACCAGGCCGACATGCAGATCATGAAGGACGCGGCGTTCATCCCGTTCCAGACCCAGAAGACCCCGATCTACCACTCCAGCCGAGTGCAGAACGCGGTCTTCTTCCCGTTCTCGCAGAACTACGACCTGACTCAGGTCTGGCTGCAGTGACCGCGCACGTCGGGACCATGGCCGACACGCAAGAAGCCCCGCCGGCCGGCGTTCCCACCACGATCGCCGGGCGGGGGCAGCTCGCGCTGGCCTGGTCCCGACTGCGCAAAGATCGCATGGCCCTGCTCGCCGGTACGGTGATCCTGCTGCTGGTCGCGATCGCACTGGCCGCGCCGCTGATCGCCCAGGTCACCGGGCATCAACCCGACGAGCAGTTCCGGGAGACCGGCCTGACCAGCGACGGTCTCCCGGTCGGACCGAACCACGAGTTCTGGTTCGGCACCGACAACCTGGGGCGCGACATCTTCATCCGGGTGGTGTACGGGGCCCGGATCTCACTACTGGTCGGCGTCGTGTCGACGATCTTGGCGGTTGCCGCCGGGCTGGTCGTCGGCCTGGTCGCCGGCTACCTGGGCGGCGGTGTCGATACGGCGCTCGCCCGGTTCATGGACCTGGTGCTCTCGTTCCCGCTGCTGCTGTTCGCGATCGCGCTGGTCTCTGTGGTGGGGCCGAGCGTGCCGCTAGCGATCTTGGTGATCGCG
>DATFRM010000066.1:0-2873 GCA_035263265.1 Actinomycetes bacterium | reverse complement strand
GCCGGCTTCATCCTGACCGGCCTGGTGGCGACCAGCGCGGCCGGGCTGTCCGCCACGCTGTTCTACCTGGCCGCGTACGGGTTCGTCACGCTCGGCGCCTTCGCTGTGATCACACTGGTCCGCGACGCCGGCGGGGAGGCGACGCACCTGTCCCGGTGGGCCGGGCTCGGCAAGCGCTCGCCGGTGGTGGCCGGAGTTTTCGCGCTGTTCCTGCTGGCGTTCGCCGGTATCCCGCTGACCAGCGGGTTTACCGCCAAATACAGCGTGTTCCTGGCCGCGATGGACGGTGGTGCCACGCCGCTGGTCATCATCGGGTTGATATCAAGCGCGATCGCCGCATTCTTCTACGTCCGGGTGATCGTGCTGATGTTCTTCTCCGATCCGCCGCTCACCGCCCCGACCGTCGCTTTCCCGAGTGTGCTGACCGTGGTTGCGGTGACCATCGGGCTGGCCGTTACGGTGTTTCTCGGCGTTTACCCACAGCCGGTCCTTGATCTGGCCAACGGGATCGGGCCCTTCGTCCGGTAGCGCCGTCGACTCGGCATCGGCAGAAAGGCCAGCGTCATGAGCAGTCCGTTCGATGTCAGCTCGGTCGACCCAGTTCTGGAAGCTGACATGCGGGTGGGGCTCGAGGCGGTGGAGACGCTACTTCGGGACTCGGTCAAGAGCGACTTCCCGTTGCTGAACTCATCGGCCCGGCATCTGGCCGACGCGGGCGGCAAGCGGTTCCGGCCGCTGCTCGTGTTGCTCGCCGCGCAGTTCGGTGACCCGGACGCGCCGGGCGTGGTGCCGGCCGCGGTCGTGGTGGAGCTGACCCACCTCGGCACGCTGTATCACGACGACGTGATGGACGAGGCGACGCTGCGGCGCGGCGCACCCTCGGCGAACTCGCGCTGGGACAACTCGGTAGCGATCCTCACCGGAGACTTCCTGTTCGCCCGGGCCTCGGACCTGCTCGCCGATCTCGGCGCGGAGGCGGTACGGATTCAGGCGCGGACGTTCGAGCGGCTGGTGTCCGGGCAGATCAGGGAGACGGTAGGACCCGCGGCCGGTGAGGACGCGCTCGGGCACTACCTGACCGTGGTCGCGGACAAGACCGGCTCGCTGATCTCGACCTGTGCGCGCTTCGGCGCGCTGCTGTCCGGCGCGCCGGAGCCCACTACCGACCTGCTCACCCAGTTCGGGGAGCGAATCGGAGTCGCGTTCCAGCTGGCCGACGACGTGCTCGACGTGGCCAGTGACTCGGATGATTTGGGCAAGACGCCCGGTACCGACCTGCGCGAGGGGATCCCGACGCTGCCGGTGCTGCACATGCTTGCCGCCGACGATCCGGCCGATGCCCGGCTGCGGGCGCTACTGGCCGGCGGGGTGAAGGACGACGCCGAGCACGCGGAGGCGCTGGCGCTGCTGCGGTCCAACCGGGGGATGGAACTGGCCAGGGCGGACGCCCGGCGCTGGGCCGACGACGCGCGCGCGGTGCTGGAACCGCTGCCGGACATCTCCGCCCGTCGCGCGCTGGCCGCGCTGTGCGACGTGGTTGTGTCCCGAACCAGCTGATCGCGTTTGGCGGCGCGGCCCGGTGCTCAAGGCTTGTCTGAACGGTGGGCGCGGGCGGCACGAGCACCCTGTCGTGCCGCTCACTCCGGTGGAGCTCGCGATGGCGGCTGTATCGGTGGTTGGTGCCGGGGCAGCGGCTGTGCATATCCATCCACGGGATGGCTCCGGGGTGGAGACCCTTGCCGACGAGGCGGTATCCGCTGCCGTGGGGGCCATCCGGGCCAGGTGTCCGGGATTACCGGTCGGGGTGAGTACCGGGGCCTGGATCGAGCCCTCGCTGCCGGCTCGGCTGGCGGCAATCCGATCATGGACGGTGCGACCGGACTTCGCGTCGGTGAACGCACACGAGATCGGCGCCACGGAGGTCGCGCTGGCGCTGGCCGAGCGTGGCATCGGGGTGGAGGCGGGCGTGTGGTGGCCGGCTTCGGTGCCGTCCTACCTGGGCTGGCCGGTGCCGTGCCTGCGGATCCTGGTCGAGTGCATGGACTCCGCGGCTCCGGCTGCCTTGGAAAACGCGCGCGCGGTGCTGGCCGCGCTGCCTCCCGGCGGCCCGACGGTGCTGCTGCACGGTGAGGGCTCGGCCGCCTGGCCGGTGCTACGGGAAGCGCTCCGGCTCGGCCTGGATACGCGGATCGGGCTCGAGGACACGCTCCTGCTCCCTGACGGCGCGGTTGCGCCGGACAACGCTGCCCTGGTCGCCGCCGCGGTTGCGCTCACGTACGGCAGCTGATTTGCGTACGGGGTCACCCACGACGCTCCCGTAAGTCGATCAAGAGACGCCGGCCGGGCGTTGATATCTCGACATATCCGGGCGCCGATCGCTGCTTGATCGACTTAACGGGAGCGTCGTGGGTCGCGATTCCGACTATGGCGCCGAAAGTTGACCAACGCGGCAGCCGCACCCCGACAAATCTCTCTTTACCCACCCACAAGCCCTCGGCTGATCAACTTCTCGGCGCCATAGTCGAGCCTGAGGGTTCTCGTCGGCCGGTGGAGGCTGACCGGCGTCGAAATCCGTTGCCGGCAAGGGCGGCGGGGGATTCAATGCCGACAGGCATACCTCGTGAGGAGGTGAGAGTGGACGGGAAGCATGCGCGGCAACGGTGACCGGCTGACAGGGGACGACGCCAAACGCCAGTGCGGCTGGAATGACACCTACCGGTGGGAAGTGGGTCTCCTGCTTCACAGTGGCCGAGACAATTCCACAACCTCGGTCGTGGTCCGGATTCGGGGATGCGACAAGCCCCGATGAAGCTGGAACCGGAAGTAATCGCCGACCCAAAAGGAACGGCGGTGAATCGGTCCCTCGTCCAACC
>DATFRM010000065.1:0-2939 GCA_035263265.1 Actinomycetes bacterium | reverse complement strand
AAGCGCTATCACCGCCGGTGCTACGAGCGAGCGGAACAGCAGCAGCGCCACGATCGCGACGATGCCGACCAGCAGCACGCTCAGGCAGCTGGGCGAGGCCAGCGCGCCTCGGCCCACCGCCCGGATCGCCGTCCAGAGCGCGCGACCCAGCCACCAGACCGCGCGGATGGGGAGCAGCACCTGCTGCATCAGCACCCGCGGGACCAGGTCCAGGTTCAGGTGGTGCCCGAGCTCGTGAGCAAGTACGGCCTCGAGCTGTCGCGGCCGTAGCCGCCGTACCGCGAGCGAGGTCACCACGACGCCGTACCCACCACTGGCGTACGCGTTGACGTCGTCCCGGTCGGACACCATGAGGCGGTAGCGGTCGGCCGGTATTCCGGCCCGGGCCAGTACGTTCTGCCATGGTTCGTGCAGCTTTGCTCGCTCGTCTGGGGTGGGTTCCCGAGCGCGGTAAAGCCGGTATGCAACCAGACCCTGGGTCGGCTTGACGAAGTGCGCGGCCCCGATAGCGATCCATCCGCCAATAAGGATCACGGTCCAGAACTCCGACTGCCGCCATAGCCACGACACGATCGGGATCACGATCATGGCGGCGGCCAGCACGAGCACCGCCAGTGGCAACAGGGTGAGCAGCGTCCCGCCACCGGGTCGCCGGGCTACGGTATCTGGGTTGTCGTCGGTCGCCGCGCCGTCCGCCTCGTCCGCCTCGTCCGCGCTGTCTGCCTGGTCTCCGCCGTCGGCCTCGTCCGCCTCGTCTCCGCCGTCGGCGTCGTCTCCGCCGAACACGCCCGGCGTGCCCGGCCAGGCCGTGCCGAGCGATCCCATCGGGATCCGGTCGCCGCTGGTGGGACGAGACACGAAGCTCGGTTCGGGGAACATGCGCGGCGGCCGGGTGCGGCTGTCGTAGGAGGCGCTCGTGGAGTTGGGGCGCACCGACGACGTCCAGCTACGGCCGTCCCAGTACCGTTCCTGGTCTAGCCCGGAGGGGCACGGGTGCCACCCGGCGTGCTGGCTGGCCACGCGTCCACCTCCCTCGATACCGTGCCGTGGTACCCGATCGGGCGGGTCAGGCCGTATCTGGACTGGATTCTGCTACTGATTCCCGCTCGGATGAACGGGTACAGCGGTGGGTAAGGATGATCGCCGCCGCGACGTGAGGGGGCGCCATGCACGGTCGCTATGCAGCCCGCCTGGCGGCCGTCGCGATCGGACTGGGTCTGATCGGTGTTGCGGCACCCGCGAACGCGTCTGTCTACGTCACCGGTGAGATAGTCGCTGCGGCCCAGGGGCCCGTGGTCACCCTCAGCCCGGACGTGGCCGAACCGGGGGACTCGGTTCAAATCGATACCGACGGCTGTGGGCTGGACAACTTCGCGACCGCCTCGTCGCCCGCCTTCGAGTCCTCGGTCGACCTGAAGCCGGTTGAGGAGGATTTCCGGCTGATCGGGGTGGCCAAGATCGACCAAGCTGCGGATCCCGGCCAGTACACGGTGAGCGTGGAGTGTGCCGAGGGCGCCACCATCGAGGGCCAGCTACGAGTGGTACCGCCCAGCGGCCCGAACACCGGCGGCGGTGGGCTGGCGTCTACCGTCGGCATTGGTCAGAACCTGGCGGGAACGACCGCCAATCGCACCGGCGTCGCCCGCGGGACCGGCGGGCTGCCCGCCGGGCAGGGTGCCGCGCTGGTGGCGATGCTCGTGCTCGGTGCGCTGACCGGGGCGGTGGTCGGCCTGCAGGCCCACCGGCGGAATCCAGGTCCGTCCTGACCCGCTTGGTGGTGGCTGGATCATGAGCGACCTCAAACAGAGCATCGGCGTAGTCGTCGTCGCCGTGATCGGTTTCGTATTCGTGCTCAGCCAGCTGCGGCTGGACCGCGCCGAGGCCAGCTGGCCGCACCTCGAGCCACTGTCTCGGTCGGCACCCAGCCGGCTGATCATCCCGGTCATCGGCGTCTCCGCTCCGGTCATCTCGATCGGCGTGCAGCGGAACGGGGAGATGGCCGTGCCCGACTTGGCCGATGCCAATCGGGTGGCGTGGTTCCGGCACGGTCCGGTGCCCGGCGAGCCCGGAACGGCGGTGATCGTGGGGCACCTGGACTCGCGGGGCGGTCCAGCGGTCTTCTACCGCCTCAAGGAACTCCAAAAGGGCAACCTCATCACGGTGACCCGGCGCGATGGCGAGTTGGTGCGGTTCAAGGTGTCCAGTGTGGTCACCGTGAGCAAGGCGAGGTTCCCGGTCGAGAAGGTGTACGACCTCACCAATCGGATCGAGCTTCGGCTGATCAGCTGCGGCGGGCCGTTCGATCGGGCCACCCAGTCGTACCGGGACAACGTGATCGTCTACGCCAAGCAGGTCTGAGCTCGACTATCGCCCGAGCACGAACGTCACCTCGCCGCGCCAGGTCGTCGCGTCGCCGGAGCCCGTCTCGCGGAGCGTGACCGGCACCACCTCGTCCCGCCCGGCACCCTGCGGCGCATTCGGGTCGTCCGGGAACACGATCTCGGTCATCAACCGCCCGGACGCATGGGTGATCTCCAGGTGGATGTGCGCGGGCGGCGCGTCCGGCTGGCGGTACTGCCCAGGTCGGATGCTGTCCAGTTCAAACAGTCCGGCCCGATCCGTGCTGACCGTCCCCCAGTAGTAGCAGCACTCGATCTCGTCGTTGCCGTAGTCCCCGCGGGAGTCGGTGTGCCAGAGGTTCACGTTCGCGCCGCTCGCCGGCTGACAGTCCGGGCCGAGCACGGTGGCCACGATGATCAGACGTTCGGCCGGTGCGTCCGACTGGCGCAGACCGTTGCTGGGACCGGGCCGTAGCACCGAGCCGGGATCGACGGAGCCGGAGGCGTCCGGGCCGTTCGTCGGACTGGGGCAAGTCGCGGTACTTCCCGGGTCTTGTGGGCTCGGAGCTACCGAGGTTGTCGCCCGGTCCGCGGCCGGTT
>DATFRM010000064.1:0-7902 GCA_035263265.1 Actinomycetes bacterium | reverse complement strand
TTGAGATCGAGGACTGCGGCCCAGAACGCCGGCGTGCCGTCGATGTCGTTGACGTCGAACACGATGTGGCTGACTCTCATGATCTTCCTCCGGTTCGGTGATGACCGGTCGCTCCGGGACTCGCGGATCCGCAACCAGCGTATGGCCAGGAAGCGCCCGCAGTCGGCCCGAATGGCTACCCGGTCCGTGCCAGCGGGCCGGCAGCCCGGGCGCAGCTGATCTCGTCGGGCTGGGCCTGCTTGCGGCGGGCCGCACGGGACCGTGGAGCGCGCGCGGCGACCCGGTCGGCCGAGGCCTCAGCAAGGAGGTCGAGGCCGCGCTGCTTAGCGATCGCTAGCTGGATGTCCAACATGACCTTCTCCTCTTTTCAACACCTGCTAAAAGGTTACACTGGTGTCGCAGGGATTGCAACCAGCATTCGACAAATGCTGGTGTCGAAGGCACAATGAGCTACGAAAGGGGTGCCGATGCCGATTGATCAGGTGATGGCGCAGGTCAACCTGCTCGTGGACTTCGCCAACAGCTACGACGTCGAGGACGGCACCGAGGACCTCGGCACGCCCGCCGATCTGGCCGGCTGGCTGGCCGAGCGGGAACTGCTGGCCCGGGATACCGAGGTCTCGCCGGCGGCGCTGACCGTGGCTCACGAGCTTCGCGCCGGCTTCCGCCAGGCGATGGTCGCGAATCACGACGGGACCCGGCCGGACCACCCGGAGCTCACCGCCGTCGCGGCCAAGCTGCCGCTACGGCTGTCGTTCGATCACGGCGAGCCACAGCTGGTGCCGACCGGAGACGCGGTGGACCGGGCGCTCGGCGCGCTACTGGTTGCCGCGGAGGCGGCGTCCGCCGGCGGTGCGTGGCGCCGGCTCAAACTGTGCGCGGCTTCGGACTGTCAGGTCGCGTTCTACGACACGTCAAAGAACCAGTCCCGCACCTGGTGCAGCATGGCCGTCTGCGGCAATCGGCAGAAAACCCGCTCCTATCGCCGCCGCCAGGCCAGCTCGGAGCCAGCCAGCTCGCCGCACTGACCCATTGTCAGTGCAGTTAGGCGCTCTCCCGCTCGCCGGGGCGATCAGGCGCCGATGCGCGGTCGCGGGCCGACCTGCGCCGCTCCTCCAGCGTGCGCCGGGTCAGCGTGGTGGCCGAATGCAGGTCCGCTACGAACTCGTCGATCTGGTCGCGGGTAACGCCGGGCATGCACACGATGTGGCTCCAGCCGTCGCACGATGCCAGCACCCACCGCGCGGTCACTGCGGGTGGCGGGGTCCGCAATACGACGGTGAACGCGTGCGGGTTGCGGTAAGCCGGCCAGCCGACCTTCGCGAGCCGGCGCAGCGCGTAGGCCGCCATGCCGCGCGACTGCTCGGCCCGGCGGCGGAGCCCACTGATGCCGTGCCGGCGGATCGCGTACCACAGCAGGAGCGCCGTGTGCCCGTTTCGTGATCCGGAGATCGTGGTGTCCGGGCTACCGGTGTACGCCACCGACTCGGCCACCCGGAGCCGGTGATTCGCCTTGACCACGACCACGCCACTTGGCATCGGGCTACCGATGAACTTGTGCCCGGACACGATCACCGAGTCGGCGCCGTCCTCGAAGTCGAACCCGGGTCGCTTCCCCGGCGGCAGCAGCGCCAGCGGAAGGCCGGCCAGTGCCGCGTCGGCATGGATGAACCGGTGCTTGACCTTGGCCACGTTGAGCACCCGTCTGATCCGGCGAACATCGTCGACGGCCTCGGTCATCGTGGTGCCGATGTTCGCCACCACGATGGCCGGACGATCCGGATACCGGCCAGCATGGGCAGCCAGGTCCTGGTAGTCGATCTCGCCGGCCCGGTCCGCGCGGATCGTGACCGAGCGCATGGCGAGCAGGTCGATCGCCTTGTGCACGCTGTAGTGCGCGGCCTGGGAGACGTAGACCATCCCGGTCGGGTGCAGTCCGCGAGCCAGATGCAACGCGTAGAGGGTGCCTTCACTGGCACCACTGGTCACGTATCCCCACCACGCCTGGCCCGGGGCGCGCAGCAAGCCCGCGACGAACCCGACCACCTCGCGCTCGAACGACTTCGTGTGGTTGGCCGCGACGCCGTCGGCGTACGGATCGCCCACGTTGTTGAGCAGGTGCTGGGCGAACAGCGGCGCCAGTTCGGAGTAGTCGAAATCGACGGCGCCGGGGAATCCGATGTTGGTGGGTCGTGCTTGCTCGAGACGATCGAGGAGGGCGTTTAGCGCTGCCCGGCTCGCCGGGTCAAGGTCAGCGGCCACGATCAGCCTCCCGCACCAAGTGGTTGAGCCGAGCCAGCAACTGCCAGGTGTCACGGGTGAGTGGATCGCGCATCGCCGCCAGGTCGCGGTCCCATACCCATGGCTGGGTCCAGCGGCCGGGCACGATGTTGAGATCGTGCGTGGACGTGATGTGGAACGCGCCGAACTCGCGCCGACCGCGCCGGTCGAGCAGCAGCATCGTGTTGTCGACGAGGACCGCGTAGCAGCGGCCCGGAATGTCCGCCGGTCCGGCGGCCAGCCTCGCGATGTCGCGCCAGCGGCCGGAGTGCGAGCCGACCGGGTACGTATCCAGGCTGGAGATGCCGACTCCGATGTACATCGCGGCCGGAGACATCCGGTCGGAGCGCTGTGCCATCTGCGTCCGCGGGTCGAGGTTGCCCGCCTTCAGGTACCCCTCGGCGATCCCGGAGAGGTCGTACAGCAGCTGCGGCAGGTCGTCGACATCGGAACCGTCAAGGAACATCCGGGTGGCCGAGCGCAGCACGTAGTGGGTGGGCTGGTTCTCTGGCTGCGGATCGGCGTAGAAGAACGCGAGCCCATGCGGTCCGAGCGGATCACTGTTGCGCCGTTCCCATGCGTGGAAGCTGTGCTTGGCGTTCATCCGGCGCAGCCGCTCGATCACCTGGTTGCGCAGATCGGCCGCGGTCGGATCGTGCGGCACCTGCTCCGGAGGCGGAGGCTGCGGCTGCGGCGGCTGTTGCGGAATCCGGTGCCGCCGACCGGCCATTGCCGGGTCGGTGTGGGCGAACCGGATGTCTGGGGCGGTCTCGTGTGGGTTCACTACACCTCGACCTCGGCCAAGCGCTGATCAAGCACCGCGAGCGGATGCGGCCGTCCGCGCCCGATGCCGGCGTATACCTCCGGCCGGCTCGCGCGCAGCATGGCCCCCCAGGCCAGCCCCCCGACCGCGGCCGCGCCGATGATGCCCGGGATGATCCAGGCGCGTGGCGACCCGGGTGGTAGCCCGAGCAGCGACTCGACGTTGGACACGGTGGTGGCCAGGATCACCAACCCGACCCCGACCCCGAGGGTCGGCGCAATCACCCGGACCCACGGGCCCTCGCTGGTGCCACCGCCGGTTCTGAAGTAACGCAGCGCGGCGACGGATGCCGACACCAGCAAGACGAGCACGCCCACCGCGCCGATCGTGGATAGCCAGGTGAACAGGCCGGTGAACGGGTCCGCCCCGATGATCGCGTACACGGCCACCACGAGCGCGGCGATGACCGACTGGAATAGCGAACCGCCGATCGGCGCCCCACCGCGCGCGCCGGACCCGGTGCGGGCCAAACCGGGCGGCAGCACCCGCTCCCGGCCCATCGCGAAGACGTAGCGGGCGACACCGTTGTGGAAGCTCAGCATCGCAGCGAAGATGCTGGTGACCAGCAGCACGGTGGCGAGATCGCCGAGCATCGGGCCGTACGCGGGGCCGAATGAGCTCTCAAGTACCGAGAACGGCAACCCGGCGGCTGGGTCCCGGGTCGCGTCGACGATGTTCTCCGGTCCGACCGCCATGGCCAGCGCCCAGGACGAGAACGCGTAGAACAAACCAAGAAACGCCAGCGCGGCGAACGTCGCCCTGGCCACAGTCCGCGGGCCGCGGGCTTCCTCGGAGAAAACCGGTCCCGACTCGTAGCCGACGAATGCCGCCATGCCCAGGGCCAGCACACCACCGACACCGTTCACGAACAGCTTGTCGGGACTGAGCGGCTCGAAGCTGATCCCGCTGGCCGCGTGGGTCAGCGCGCCGAAGTCGAGCAGGGTGATGACGCCCAGCTCGGCAATCAGGGCCAGCGCAAGCACCCGAGCGTTGATGGTCACTCGCAGCAGCCCGACCGCGGTGACCACCACCCAGACCACGGCCGCCCACCGCCACCAGTCCCCGCCGAGCTGGCCGGCCAGGGTCACTCCGACCAGGCCGTACAGGCTGATCTGGATCGCGTTGTAGGCGACCAGCGCAACGGCGCCGCCGGCCACCCCGGCGGCTCGGCCGAGCCCGTGCGCGAGCAGTGCATAGCAGGTTGCGGCGTGCGCGACGTGCCGGCTCATCGCGACGTAACCGACTGTCAACAGCGCCAGCGCGCCGGCGAGTAGCAGGAAGCTCAGCGGTACACCCACGACGCCGGTAGCGGCATAGGTGGCGATCACACCACCGGCGAGCACGGTCATCGGCGACGACGCGCCGACCGCGAAGAACCACAGCGAGGGGGAGCCGACCGACTTACGAGCGAGGCCGCCCGGAGCGCTCATGACGCCCGCCACGGGTCGAGCGCATCCCCGTCAGGGGCTAAACGACGAACGCTCGGCCGTACGTAGCTGGGCATGGTTGCGCCTCTTCCCAAGTCGATCCGGGGGCAAACGGACCTGGCTCGGGACAGCCCGCCACGTTGATCTAACGCACGCCGCGTTGAATCGACGCGTGACCACCCCGACACGATCAGTCACACGATATTGCATCCTGGTCTGGATTCAAGGCGTCCCGTAATAGCTCGCAAAACGACCGCGACTTGTTGTCGTTGTGTGCCATACCCGGGCGCGAATTCCCGCAGTCACCTGGGGAATCGCCGGCACGGCAGGTGACCGGAGTTTCTGGCTAGTCCGGCGTGGCTCAGCCGTGGGTAATGGCGCGCCAGCAGGCGCCGGCCACGGCCTCCAACTCGTGATCGGGCAGTCCGGGCCGGCTGGCCGCCAGCCGCACCGCGGGCGCCAGCCCAAGGTCGTAGAGCAGCTCCAGCTCGAGATCGGCAAGTAGCGGCCGCAGATCCGCACTGCCCGCGGCGGCGACCAGCGGATCCTGGTCGCCGGCCAGGGCCAGCTCATGGGCCTGCGCGGCCAGCGGCGAGTGATCGACCTGCACCAGGAAGCGAGCCCGGGCCGGGTCGGCGGCCAGGTGCCGGTACACCGCCGTCCAGATCTTCCGGAACCGGTCCGCCGGAGCCGCACCCGGATCTACTCCGGCCATCGCCGCCGCGCCGATCGCCAGCTTCACCTCCCGGTAGGCGTCGAGCAGGAGCGCCTCCTTGGACGGGTAGTACACGTAGGCGGTGCCGGTGCCGACCCCGGCTCGTTTGGCCACCGCACTCATCACGGCGCCGTAGAGGCCGTGCTCGGCCACCAGTTCTACCAGTGCCCGCCGGATCCGAGCGGCCCGATCCGGACCGGCCGGCCAGTCCGCCGCGGTCATGCCCCGGCCTGTGCTAGGAGGCCGGGAATGTCCACGGTGATCCCGGTTTCCCGTTCCGACACCGTCCATAGCGTCCGGATCGCGGCTCGATCCCGCGGTCCGGTGACCAGCGGGCGCCGGACCGGCGGGCCGAAGTTCACGAACCGCGGTGCGTAGAGCTGGCCGCCGCGTGCGCGCGGATCAGTGGCGGCGCGCAGCTGGGGCAGCGCGCCGAGCGCCGGACTCATCCCGGTGTGCGCGGCCAGCCAATGCCAGAACCGCTGGCTCGTGCCGCCGTCACTGCCCCGGACGCTGGCTGCCTGCAGGTCGGTGTTGGACAGCCCGGGATGCGCGATCAAGCTGATAGCGGTCGCGCCGGCCTCGTGCAGCCGCTGCTGCAGCCCCAGCGCGAAGTGCACATTCGCCAGCTTCGACTGGCCGTACGCCCGCCATGGGTTGTACCGGCCGTGCAGGTGCGGGTTGTCCGGGTCGATCGGTCGGCCGGTGTGCCTGGCCGTGCTGGTCACCGTGACCACTCGGGCGGCAGGGGCGCGGAGCAGTGCGGGCAGCAGCCGCGCGGTGAGTGCGAAGTGACCGAGGTGGTTGACGCCGAACTGGGTCTCGAAGCCGTCCTCGGTGCGCCCCTCCGGCGTTGCCATGACGCCCGCATTGTTGACGAGCAGATCTAAGCGTGGATGCTCGCCCCGCAACCGCTCGGCGAATGCCCGGATCGACGCGAGCGAACCGAGATCGAGCGGGCCGACCTCTAGCGTCGCAGTCGGTTGCCCGGCCAGAATCCCGGCCTGGGCGCGGGCCGCCCGCTCCGGATTGCGCGCGGCCAGCACGACGTGCGCGCCCTTCGCCGCCAGCGCCCGCGCGGTCTCCAGGCCAAGACCGCCGTTCGCGCCGGTCACCACCGCCACCCGGCCCGTCTGGTCGGGGATGTCGGCCTCGGTCCAGGTCATCGGGAACCTCCTCCGCGCACGCCTGCTGTACGTGCCGGCACCGGCACTCCAAGTCCCCCGACCGCTTGATCAGGAGCCCCGGGATGCCCAAATACGACATCGGCTGCCCCCGACGACCCAGATTCGTGATCACGGAATCCTGGGTACGGGAAGCTGTACGTCACTTTCCGTGATCATGAACGCCGGGGACGGCGGGGATCACAGTTGGTGAATGAACGTTCATTCAAGTCTTGGCCCACCACGCCAACCCGTCAACCCTCTCGGGATCCGTCGCCACGATCTGCGGCCACAATCCGCGACGCCGACACCGTGGCTGACTAGGGTGTCTGCGGTGACGACCGGCGGTCCGCGGTGAGGGACGTCATCCCGTTCGGACTGCTGGTCACCGGGTTCGCGCTGGCCGCGATCGTCGCCGTGCTGTCCAATCGGCTCGGCGAGCGGCTGCGGATCCCTACCCCGATCTTCTTCCTGGTCTTCGCAGCGATCGCCTCGGATCTGTTTCCGCAGCTGGGCGAGTTGCAGATCACCACCGTGCAGCGGATCGTCACGATCGCGCTCGTGGTCATCCTGTTCGACGGCGGGATGGGCATCGGCCGCCGGCGGTGGCACACCGCTGCCGGCCCGATCGTGTGGCTCGGCACGGTCGGCACCCTGGTCACCGCGGGCGCGCTAGCGGTGGCCTGCCATCTGCTGTTCGACCTGGACTGGCTGACCAGCCTGTTGATCGGGACCGCTCTCGCGCCGACCGATCCGATCATGGTGTTCTCTGTGCTCGGCCGGCGCGAGATCGGGGGCCGATCCGGACTGATCCTCGAGGGTGAGTCCGGCGTCAACGATCCGGTCGGTATCGCGCTGCTGGCGAGCCTGCTCGCCGGGGCAGAGGTCACCGGCTGGGACGCGGTGGGGGCCGGCATCAAGGAGTTCGCGCTCCAGATGGGAGTCGGCGGCGCCGTCGGGGTGGCGTGCGGCATCGCGCTGACCGCGTTCATCCGCAGGGTGCCGCTGCCGAGCGAGGGCCTGTACCCGGTGCGCACTCTGGCGGCCGCGTTCGCGATCTACGGGCTCGCGACGATCGCGCACGGCTCGGGGTTCCTTGCCGTGTTCGTGGCCGGCATCATGATCGGCGATGTCCGGGCGCCCTACAAGGGCGACATCGAGCGCTTCCACAGCTCGCTGGCCAGCCTCGGCGAGATCGTCGCGTTCACCGTGCTGGGGCTGACGGTTCCGCTGCACACCCTTCCGGACGGGAACGCCTGGCTGATCGGGCTGGTGCTGGCCGCGCTGCTCGCGCTGGTCATCCGGCCGATACTGGTCGGTCTGCTGCTGTGGCCGGTCGAGCTGACCCGAGGTGAACGGCTGTTCGTGCTGTGGGCCGGGCTCAAGGGTGCGGTACCGATCTTGCTCGGCACTTTTGTGCTCGCGTCCGGGGAGCGGGAGTCGAGCCGGATCTACGCGATCATCTTCGTCGTCGTGACGTTCTCGGTCGTGGTG
>DATFRM010000063.1:0-3686 GCA_035263265.1 Actinomycetes bacterium | reverse complement strand
TACAGCGAGACGTAGATCTCCTGCCGGATGTCGTCCTGCCGCAGGTTGATCAGCGGATCCTGCTCGGCGAGCTGGGCCAGGGCAACGTGCAGCGCACCTTTGTCCGCGCGCCGATCCGGCATGACCACCGTCTCCAGACTCGGCGGAGCGAAGTAGTAGCCGTTCGCGGCGGCGCGCGACAGGCCGATCCGGTCGCCGATCTGGACCTCGCCCAGGCCCCACACCTTGGCGATCTCCCCGGCAACGGCCGACTCGCGACGGACCGCGGTACCGCGGTCGAACACCCGAATCGCGGTGATCTTCTGCGCGCCTTCGCCCCGGAGCAGCAGCCGGTCGCGAGTATGAATGGTGCCGGAGAACATCCGGGCGTAGGCGATCTTCTCCCCTGCGGGACCGCGCTCGACCTTGAACACCGTCGCCGAGGTCGGACCGTCGGCCTCGCCGACGGTCACCGGTAGCAGCTCGGTGATGCCCCCGATCAGGGCATTGACCCCGGAGCCGGTAATGGCCGAGCCGAAGAACACCGGGTGGGTCCGCGCCTGCTTGGTTTGGGCCGCAAGGGCGCCGCGCAGCCGGCGGTACGTGACCGCACTCTCGTCCTCGACGTACGCGGCCAGCAGCGCCTCGTCCTCGCTCGCGAGCAGGTCGACTAGGCGCGCGATGAATGCCTCGTCGGCAGGACCGAACTGCGCGACCGAGGCGCCGCGAGTACCGAGGCCGGCAGCCGATCCCATCGCGACGATCGCCGGACTCAACCTGGTAGCGATCGCGTCGAGCACGCGGTCGTATCCGGCGCCACCACGGTCGATCTTGTTCACGAAAATGAGCGTCGGGATGCGCAGTCGCTGCAGTGCCCGCATCAGTACCCGGGTCTGGGCCTGCACGCCCTCCACCGCGGAGACCACGAGCACCGCGCCATCGAGCACGCTGAGGATCCGGTCCACCTCGGCGATGAAGTCCGGGTGCCCGGGAGTGTCGATCAAGTTGACCGTGACGCCGTCGGTGACGAACGAGACGACCGCGGACTTGATGGTGATACCGCGCTGCCGCTCCAGCGCCAGGGTGTCGGTCTGGGTGTCGCCGTGGTCGACGCTGCCGATCTGGTCGATGACTCCGGCGGAATAGAGCAGCCGTTCGGTCAGGCTGGTCTTACCGGCGTCGACATGCGCCAAGATCCCTAGGTTCAGTGTGCTCACAAACCGTCATGTCCCTTGAATAGGTGGAAGCTCCCTTCGGGTTGGACATGAACGCTCGCCGCATCGCTTGGCTCCCTGGGCTGCTCGGTCGGATGGCTGTCGAGGTCAAGCGCAGCAGACTGCGCGGCGGCAGACAACTGGTTTTCCCTGTTCACCGCGGTCCGACCGGCGGCGCGCCGGCTAGTCGACGACCTCGGGATTGCTCGCCATGATCGTCTCGGCGAGGCGTCGCATGGCCGGCAGGGCATCACGGATCTGTCCGGCTCGCCGCTCGATGTCGGCCGCCGAACCGATCCCGAGATCGGCCATCGACGCTCGGAAGGCCGGCGCCAGCTGCCGGTTCAGGTCGGGCGCATCGACCGCCAGAATCGTGTGGCAGCGTGCGTAGGTGGCAGCGATCCAAAACACCGCCTCCCGGTAGTCGCCGCGTTCGATCAACTGCCGGCTCCCCTCGATCGCGATGTGTCGCGCTGCCGGAGTAAGGTCCGAGCTGAAACGGAACGGCGTCCGCGCCACCGCGGCTGTCGCGTCGACCGTGCGGGCGAGATCGTCGAGCTGCCTCGCCACCGTCTGCCGGGACAGGTCGGCACAGCCGAGCAACTCGAGCAGGGGCCGGTAGTGCGCGGCGAGGCGGTAGTCGGCAAGCACCTCGCGCGCGGCGAGATAGCGCAGCCGCACGGTCGGATTGCGCAACGCTGCGACCAGCGGCAGGTGCGCGGTCCCGCCGGCAGCGAACAGCCAGCCGGTCACCTGCTCATCAAGCGGCGCGGTAGACCGGATCCCGGCGAGTCGGTCCTCGATGATCCGAAGCACCTCCTCGGAGCGGCGGCGCACCCAGAAACGTCGGGCGAAGCCGGCGGCTACCGCGACCTGCAACCGATGAAGCCGACCGGTCGGATCGGCGATGATCTGGTCGGTGCGGAAGCTTCCGGCCAGGCGGTAGGAGCCGAGCACCTGCTCGGGCGTGCGTAATTGATCTTCGGGCACGCTGCCGATATCCAGTAGTACGCCCCGGTACTGGAGCTTTCCCACCGTGGCCGGCGCATCCTTGGCGGTCGCCGTGACCACGAGTACATCGACATCGGAGTTGGCCGGAACCTCGGCGTCGTCCGGAAGCGAGATCGTGGATCCACTCAGGTAGGCACCACGAAACTCGGGCCGGTCCCGGGCATAGCGGGACACCCAGTCGGCGGCCGCACCCCGTGCGTGACCTGCCCGCATTGGAACAAAGGCTACGGGGACCGCGGTTGAACTAACAGGATCTCCGTGCCGGGCCGGCCGGGACCACCGTTTCTTCAGGCTGCAGCGGTGGCTACCGCCAGCGGCGCGGCCACGGGATGCCGAAGGCGAAGTGCGCCGCCCAGAACGCGAGGCCGAGATACAGAAGGTTTGGGGTGTCGGGATTGACGTCGAACGCGTACAGCGCGATCAAGAACGCAGCGATGAGCGCGAGCATCGGCTCGACCCCTTTCATCGGGACGCCGCAGTACGCCTCGGACGCCGGGTCCAAAGGCCTCACGCTTGTACCCCGTTCGGACCTGATCAAGCAGCCCGCACCCGGCCATGCTGGACAGCGGTCGGGCCGGGCATTTGCGGAAATCCGGTTGCCGGACGTCGCAATTGAACGCGAGGGTAACGGTCGGACCTCATCGGGCCCGCGTTATCCCGTTCTGTCGGAGGGGTCTGGCAGACTACGTAGCTCGATGATCGGGGAGTTACCGAATGGTTGATACGGGGCAGCCGGTACGCAGCGCGGGGGTGACCGCGGCAACGCTCGAGCAGGACCGAGCGCTGCCGGTTTGGCGCGCGCGGCTGATCGAGCTGTTCCGCTCACCCCGTCCGAACGCCCTGGTCGAGCTGATCTTGATCGGGTTGGGCTACTGGGCGTATTCCTTGATCCGCAATGGCGTGCCGACCCATGTCGGTGCCGCCCTGCATCGAGCCCGCAGCCTGTACGCGTTCGAGCGCGAGCTTGGCATAGGCTTCGAGCTCGGACTGAACAAGGCGGTCGACGGCGTCACCTGGCTGGTGGCCGGCGCGAACTACTTCTACGCCACCATGCATTTCGCGGTGACCATAAGCGTGCTGGTTTGGCTTTACGTCAAGCATCCGGCTCGTTACCGACCGCTGCGCACGACGCTGTACCTGACCACGATCATCGCGCTGCTCGGCTTCTGGCTGATGCCGCTGGCGCCACCGCGGTTCCTCAAGGAGTACGGCTTCGTCGACACCGTCATCTCCCACCACACCTGGGGCTCGCTGGCCTCCGGCGATGTGGCCGAGCTTTCCAACCAGTACGCGGCCATGCCGTCGATGCATGCCGGGTGGGCGCTGTGGTGTGCGATCGCGGTGTTCTTCCTCGCCGAGCGGCTCTGGGTGCGGATCCTGGCGCTGATCTACCCGATGCTGACCGGGCTGGTCATCGTGGCCACCGCCAACCACTTCGTGCTCGACATCGTGGGCGGCGCGCTCGTGCTGTGCGCAGGCTTC
>DATFRM010000062.1:0-2472 GCA_035263265.1 Actinomycetes bacterium | reverse complement strand
TCGGCTCGACCTGGCCGCCAGCCTCATCATCAAGCCGCAGATCTTGTTCCTGGACGAGCCGACCACAGGGCTCGATCCACGTAGCCGGCTCGGCATGTGGGACGTCATAGCCGACCTGGTCAAAGGTGGCGCGACGATCCTGCTGACCACGCAGTACCTGGAGGAGGCCGACCAATTGGCCGACACGATCGCGGTGGTGGACCACGGCCAAGTGATCGCCCGCGGAACGGCGGACGAGCTGAAGAGCCGGGTCGGCGGCGAGCGGGTCGAGGTGGTGGTCCGCGAACGATCCCGGATCCCGGATGCGGTCCGGTTGCTCGACTCGCTCTGCGGCGCCGAGGCCTCGGTCGAGGAGCACACTCGCCGGGTCACCGCGGCCAGCAGCGGTGGGTCAAAGGTGCTGGTCGAGGTTGTACGCGAGTTCGACGGGGCCGGCATCGAGATCGACGACTTGGCCATGCGCCGGCCCACGCTCGACGACGTGTTCCTCACCCTGACCGGACATCATGTGGAGGAAGAGGACGATCAAGCCCAGGACGGCGGTCAAGCGAGCACGCAAGCCCCGAACGCGACCGCGGAAGGCGAGACCCGATGACCGAGCTGACCGCCACTCTGGCGCGGCCGACCGGACGGGTCACGGTAGCGCAGAAGATCTCCGACGCCATGGTCATGACCTGGCGACAGCTGCTGCAGACCGTTCGGGTGCCCGAGCTACTGGTGTTCGCGACCATCCAGCCGATCATGTTCGTGTTGCTGTTCGCGTACTTGTGGGGTGGCGCGGTTCCGCTGCCCGATGGCGCGAGCTACAAGGAGTACCTGGTCCCGGGCATCTTCGTGCAGACCGTGGCGTTCACGACCGCGGCCACCTCGGTCGGCCTGGCCGAGGATCTCAAGCGCGGCCTGATCGACCGGTTCCGGTCGCTGCCGATGGCGCGTTCGGCGGTGCTGTTCGGCCGCACCCTCGGCGACACCACCCGCAACGTGCTGGTGCTGTTCATCATGTCGGTGTGCGGACTGCTGGTCGGCTGGCGGATCAGGGACGGAGTCCTCTCGGCGATCGCGGCGTACTTCATCCTCATGCTGTTCGGGTATGCGATGAGCTGGATCGGTGCGTTCGCCGGCTTGTCGGTGTCCAGTCCGGAAGCGGCGAACAACCTCGGTTTCATCTGGCTGTTCCCGCTGACGTTCCTGTCCAACGCGTTCGTTCCGGTCGACACGCTGCCCGACTGGCTCCAGGTGGTGGCGAACTGGAACCCGATCAGCGCGGTCACGGCGGCGGTCCGGGATCTGTTCGGTAATCCGAACCCGATCACGGATCCGCCGTTCCCGATCGAGCATGCGGTGCCGGTCTCGATCGGCTGGTGCCTGCTGATCCTGGCCATCTTCATCCCGCTCTCGGTGCGCAAATACCGCAACAAGCAGTAAGAACCGGGCGTACCGGCCCAGCAACGAGCAACGGGCGGGAGGCGCTCAGCCGGAGGTGGAATCCGCTCCGCCGTTGCGGCGGCCGGCCCAGGTCCAGGCGTAGGCCGAATCCTCGCAGGCCAGCGCCGCGTCGCCGAGCTCGAGCGGGCGGAACGTGTCGACCATGACCGCCAGCTCGTCGGTCGCGTCCTTGCCGATCGAGGCCTCCACCGAGCCCGGCTGCGGTCCGTGGGTGAACCCGCTCGGGTGCAGCGAGATCGAGCCGAGCTCGATGCCGGCGCCCTTGCGTGACATGAAGTCGCCACCCACGTAGAACAGGACCTCGTCCGAGTCCACATTGGCGTGGTTGTAGGGCGCCGGGATCGACTGCGGGTGGTAGTCGAACTTGCGCGGCACGAACGAGCAGATCACGAAGTTCGGACCGGCGAAGGTCTGATGGACCGGCGGTGGCTGGTGCACCCGGCCGGTGATCGGCTCGAAGTCGGCGATGTTCAGCGCGTACGGATACAGGCAGCCGTCCCAGCCGATCACGTCGAACGGATGCCGGGCGTACGTGTAGCGGGTGCCGCCGGCGCGGTGCCGTACGTACACCTCGACATCCGCGCCGTCCACCACCAGCGGCTCGGCCGGAGCGCGCAGGTCGCGCTCGCAATACGGGGAGAACTCGTTGAACTGCCCGCGCGGGGTGAGGTAGCGATTCGGCGGGCCGATGTGCCCGGTCGCCTCGACCACAAGCAGCCGCAGCGGCTGCCCATCGGCACCTGGCGTCCGGACCCAGCGGTGGGTGGTCGAAGTCGGCAGCATGACGTAGTCGCCCTGGCCCACCTCGAGCGAGCCGAACACGGTCTCCACCACACCGCTGCCGGACTCGACGTACACGCACTCGTCGCCTACCGCATTGCGGTACAGCGGGCTCGGTGCGTCGACTACCGCGTACGACATGCGGACATCGCCGTTGGCCAGCAGTAGCTGTCGGCTAAGCACCGCATCGGCCGACCCGGCGTCCAGCTTGTGGGTCGTAAAGTGCCGCGGCATCAGCGGCCGGTT
>DATFRM010000061.1:0-5946 GCA_035263265.1 Actinomycetes bacterium | reverse complement strand
GGCCATCAGCCGCGCGGTCAGTGTGGCCGCGCTGGTCCCGGCCGGGATCGTGACCCACTGCCGCGGGCCGTCGACCCGGATGACGTCCACTCCGGCCATCGGCGGCCCGGCCGCGGCCAGGTCCACCACCAGCACCCGCGGTACCGGGACCATCGCCCGCAGTGCCTCGAGCGAGCCGTCGAACGCCAGCCGCCCGTGGTCGATCACCATGACCCGGTCGCACAGCCGCTCGACGTCGCCCAGGTCGTGGGTGGTGAGCAGGATCGTGGTGCCTTGAGCGCGGTTCCGATCCTGCAGGAACTGCCGGATCGCGGACTTGCTCACCACGTCCAGCCCGATAGTGGGCTCGTCCAGGTAGAGGATCGCCGGGTCGTGCAGCAGCGCGGCCGCGAGATCGCCACGCATCCGTTGCCCGAGGCTGAGCTGGCGGACCGGCACGTCGAGCAGCTCGCCGAGGCCGAGCAGTTCGACCAGTAGGTCGAGGTTGCGGGCGTACCGGGCCGGCTCGATCCGGTACAGATGCCGGATCAGCTGGAACGAGTCGCGCAACGGCAGGTCCCACCACAGCGTGGTGCGCTGGCCGAACACCACCCCGACCCGGCGGGCCAGCGTGCTGCGCTGCCGGGTCGGCTCCAGCCCGGCCACCCGGATCCGTCCGGACGACGGCACCAGGATGCCGGTCAGCATCTTCACCGTGGTGGACTTGCCGGCGCCGTTCGGGCCCAGGTAACCGACCACCTCGCCGGCCGCCACCGAGAACGACAGCCCGTCGACCGCAGAGATGGTCGTGCGGGTCCGCCGCAGTGATCCCGGCCGCCGGTGCCGCCGGGTGAACGTCTTCGCCACATCCGTGAGCTCTATTACGGTGTCCATCGCCTCAACTTCCGGTCGATCGGTAGTGCCGCACCCCGGCCCGCCAGGACAGCGCGGCGACCAGGCACAACAACAGGGCCACCAGCGGTGACGCGAACCTGACCGATCCCGGCAGGCCGAGCGGGTCGGGCTGGTCGAGGATGTACAGCGCCGGCATCCAGTTGACGAACGCCAGCGGAATCACCCAGGTCAGCGCCCGGATCGCGTCCCTGCCGAGGATCGAAAGCGGGTACTGGGTGACGTAGTTGCCGCCGTAGGTGGCCGCGTTCATCGCCTCGGCGGCTTCGCCGGCCAGGAACTGGTAGCTCGCGCCGAGCACCCAGACCGCGGCGAAGATGACCACGCCCGACACGATCATCACGGGTACGAGTGCGATGCGATCGACAGTCCACTGCACGTCCAGCGTGGCCAGCGCGATACAGAGCACCAGCGCCGCTTGCACCAGCTTGCCGAGCCGACGCGGCGAGAACTGGTCGGCGGCGACCTGGACCAGCGCGGGCACGGGCCGGAGCAGGATCGCGTCGAACGTGCCGGCCCTGATGTGCTGCCCGAGCTGATCGACGGTGCCGATCAAGGCGTTGGCGATCGCGAACGACACTCCGCTGGTTCCGTACAGGAACATCACCTCCGGCAGGCTGAACCCGGCGTACGACGAGGTGTGCTGGAAGATGATCAAGATCGCGACCGCGTCGATTCCGGTGATCACCAGCTGGGAGACCGTGAGCATGGCCAGCGACGCGGGGTACTGGGCGGCCGCCCTGGTCCAGGTCCTGGCCAGCAGCCAGTAGGCGCGCACCGTGTCAACCACCTTGCACCACCACCCGTCGGCGCACTCTGGCGGTGAGCATCCGGCCGATCCCGAGCAGTGCAAGCGCCCAGATCGCCTGGCTGGCGAGCGCCGCCAGCAAGGCGATGCCGTGGTAGCGGCCGAGGAAGATATCGGCCGGAACCTGGATCGTCGCCGCCCACGGCGACAGTTCGGCGATCGGGCGCAGCCAGACCGGGAACAGGGTGAGCGGGATCATGATGCCGGAGAAGAACAGCGCGAGAATGGTCGCGGCCGAGCTGACCCCACGCTCATCGTGCAGCAGAGTGGCCGCCAGCATGACCAGGTAGCGCAGCGCGAAACTGACCACCACTGCCAGCACCGCGGTTACCGGCAGTACCAGCCACACAGCCGGCGAGTCCGGCAGCCGCAAGTCGAAGACCAACGCGCCCGCCAACAGTGGCGGGATCGAGCGGTAGACGAAGTCGGGCCCGGCACGACCCAGATCGGTCACCAGCAGCCAACCCTGGAAGTCGGCCGGGCGGTACAGGTCGAGCGCGATGTCTCCGCTCCTGACCCGTTGCGCGACCTCGGGCAGGCCGCCGTTGAACACCGCGATCGGCCCGATCAGCCCCTGGGTGAGGAAGCAGAACGTGACCGCCGCGGCCACATCGTAGCCGCCGATCTCCGGCTTGGTCTGCCAGAGCGCGATGAGCACGTACGCGCGGATGAAGCCGAACACGATATTGGCGAACGCACCGCCGAACGCGGCCGCTCGGTAGGTGGCGTGCCGGCGCACGCTGGCCCATGCGACGGTCAGGTAGAGCCGCACCGGGACCACCTCCGCGCACGCGCAGACGCCCCCAGGCCAGAAAGACCGGGGGGTAACCGAATCAGCTTAGCTCCGGAGAGCGGCGCCTAGCGATTGGATTCGCGCGTCGGGGCGAACGCGAAACGGACCTCGACCCGGACCGTTACCGCGGCCTGCCCGGGCTCGATCGGCACCGCCTCGGCGGTGGCGCCCATCCCGCTCCGCATGGCTGCCACCGGCTGGATCGGCCCCTCGCCTGGGGACTCGGTGACGCCGAGGACCTCGCCGAGCCGCTGCCCGGACAGGTCCGCGTACTGGCGCGCGATTGCTTCGGCGTCCCGCCACGCGGCCGCCCTGGCCGCGGCGACCAGGCTGGCCGGTTCGGAGTGCTCGAAACTCAGCCCGTACAGCCGGGCCGGCTCACCACCGGCGGCGATCACCTGGCTGATCAGCGAGCCGGCTTCGGTCAGATCACGCAGCTTCGCCGACATCGGCAGGTTCGCGGCGTAGCCGAGCAGCTTGCCGTGCTCCTCGTACCGTTCGTACCGGGGCCACAGCGAAATGGTCCCGCTGGTCAGGTCGGCCGCCGCCACCCCGGCTCCGGTCAGCTCCGTGCGCATCCGGTCCAGCGCTCGGCCCGCCTCGGTCAGCGCCTGTTGCGGGTTCGGCGCCAGCACCTCCGCGCCCAGCTCCAGCCGTAGCACGTCCGGTGTCGCAGCCGCGGTGCCGATGCCCAGCACGGTGATCCCGTGCGGCCCGGCGGCTCCCTCCGGCATCGACCCGGTCGACGGCCGGTCAGCGCCTGGCCGCGAGGCCGAGGGCGGCGTACATCTCAAGCGTCGCGGTCGACCGGTTCAGCGTGTAGAAGTGCAGCCCTGGCGCGCCTCCGCCCAGGAGGTCGTCGCACAGCCGGCAGGCCGCCTCCACCCCGATCCGCCGGACCGCTTCCGGATCGTCCTCTACCGCGAGCAGTTGCTCGGCGAAGTCCGCCGGGAACGCCGCGCCGGACAGCTCGGCCATCCGCTGGATCTGGCGCACGTTTGTCACCGGCATGATGCCAGGAATGATCGGGATGTCGCTGCCGGCCCGGGCGACCCGTGCCACCAGGTCGAAGTAGTCCTGGGCGTTGAAGAAGAACTGGGTGATCGCAAAATCGGCGCCGGCCGCGGCCTTCTGCACCAGGTACTTCGCATCCAACTCGAGATCACCGGACTCCGGGTGACCCTCCGGATGTGCGGCCACACCGACGCAGAAGTCGCCGAGCTCGCGCAGCATGGTGACCAGCTGGCCGGCATGCCGGGGCGCGTCCGGCGCTTCCACCCAGTCCGGAGCGGGATTCCGGGGTGGGTCGCCGCGCAATGCGAGAACGTTGCGCACGCCAGCCGCCGCGTAGGACCCGATCACCGTCCGCAGTTCGGTCGGCGACGTGCCGAAGCAGGTCAGATGGCCCATCGGGGTCAGCGTGGTGTCGGACGCTATCCGCTCGGTAACCCGGACCGTGCGGTCTCTGGTCGACCCGCCAGCGCCATAGGTGACCGACACGAATGTCGGGCTCAGCGGCTCGAGCCGGCGGATCGCCTGCCAGAGCTGGAGCTCGCCCTCGGCGTTACGGGGTGGAAAGAACTCGAACGAGTACGAGCGGGTGCCCGCCGCCAGCAGATCACGGATCGCGGGTGCGCCGCCGGGCATCGTCGATGAGGTTCCAAGAGCCACTCCTGCAGGGTACCGATCGCATCGACGCCGCGCGGCCACCACTACGCTCGGTCGGCGTGAGGGAGGCGAACGGCCTGCGCGGGCGGATCGACGCCGTGCTCGACCGGTTCGTCGCCGCCCAGCAGGTGGTACTCGACTCGATCGACCCGGAGCTGGCGCCGGTGCTCGGTGCGTTGCGCGATCTGCTGCACAACGGCGGCAAGCGACTGCGCCCGGCGTTCTGCTACTGGGGGTGGCGGGGCGCCGGTGGGCCGGATGATGCCGAGATCGTCGTGGCCGCTGCCGCGCTCGAGCTGCTGCAGGCCGGCGCTCTAGTGCACGACGACTACATCGACGAGT
This sequence comes from Actinomycetes bacterium, assembly GCA_035263265.1. GTDB lineage: Bacteria > Actinomycetota > Actinomycetes > JAKEEW01 > JAKEEW01 > DATAFN01. Next base: position 1,444 of record DATFRM010000061.1, on the reverse strand, counting down.
CGGACACCCGGCGCGGCCGGCCGGCGGCCCATCGCCGGTTCGCCGCACTGCACCGGTCTGAGGGCTGGCGAGGTGACCCGGATGCGTTCGGCGCCGCCACCGCGATCATCCTGGGCGATCTGTGCCTGTCCTGGTGCGATGAGATGTTCGAGCAGAGCGGGCTGCCGCCGGCCGCGCTGTTTCGCGCCAAGCCGGTGTTCCAGCTGATGCGCACCGAGGTAATGGCCGGCCAGTACCTCGACGTGCTCGGCCAGCATCGCGGCGGACGCGGGCTGCAGAGCGCGCTGCGGGTGGTGCGGTACAAGTCGGCGAAGTACACGATCGAGCGGCCCCTACACGTCGGCGGTCTGCTTGCCGGCGCCGATGCCGGCTGCCTGGCCGCGTACACCGGATACGGGTTGCCGCTGGGCGAAGCGTTCCAGCTCAGGGATGACATTCTCGGGGTGTTCGGTGATCCAGCCGAGACCGGTAAGCCGGCCGGTGACGACCTGCGCGAAAACAAGCAGACAGCGCTGGTCGCGCTCGCGTACGAGCGCGCCGACGATCCGGCCCGGGAGGTACTGGACCGCGGCCTCGGCGACCGCTCGCTCGGACCGGATGGGATCGACCGGTTGCGCGAGATCCTCACCGGGACCGGTGCGGTCGCTGAAGTAGAGCAGATGATCCAGATCCGCACCGAACAGGCTCTGGCCGCCCTCGAGGAGGGTGGGATCGAGCCGGAAGCCGCCGCCGCGCTGCGCGAGCTTGCGGTAGCCGCCACCGCCCGCCGCGGCTGACTCCACCGCCGCGGCTGACTCCTCCTGCCACCGCTGACCTCACCCCAGCGCAGGTGACCTCACCGGCAGCCGGGATCTCAGCGGGTGTCGTCGCGGCCGGCGCTGGATCGCGCCTCGTTGGGCCGTTGCTCGCCGCGCCGGACCGACCCGGCCGCCGGCGCCTCCGGACGGTTCGCCGCGAGCTCGGACGAGCGCAGCTGGAACGGCACATTCGTCACCATCACCCCCGGGGTGAACAGCAACCGCCCCTTCAACCGCAGGGCGCTCTGGTTGTGCAGCAACTGCTCCCACCAGCGGCCGACCACGTACTCCGGGATGTACACGGTGACCACGTCGCGCGGGCTGGACCGGCGGACCGACTTCACGTAGTCGATGATCGGCCGGGTCACCTCGCGGAACGGCGAGTCGAGCACCTTGAGCGGTATCGGGATCTCGCGGCGGTCCCACTCCGCCTGCAGCGCCCTGGTCTCATCCGGATCCACGTTGACGGTGACCGCTTCCAGTGAGCTCGGCCGGCTGGCTCTGGCGTAGGTGAGCGCGCGCAGCGTCGGTTTGTGGATCTTCGAGACCAGCACGATGGCGTGGTTGCGCGCCGGCAGCATGGCCTCGTCGTCGGATTCGTCAACGGCCAGCTCGGCCCGCACCCGGTCGTAGTGCCGCTTGATCGC
>DATFRM010000060.1:0-4866 GCA_035263265.1 Actinomycetes bacterium | reverse complement strand
CCCGCTCGTCGTCCGCGAGGTCCATCCGCTGCGGTTGGGCGTAGAGCAGGGCGAGCAGCTGCTCGGGGGTGAACTCGGGCCACAGGGCGTCGATCGCACGGCGGATGGCCAGCTCGTCGGCCAGCTCCGAGCGCAGCTCGTCCATGTCGCCGGGCTCCCACATTTGCCGGTCGCCCCCGTCGCGGATGGCCTGCGTGGCCAGCTCGCTGAGCAGCGCGTGGACAAAGGTGCGCCGCGCCACGTTGTGCGGTAGCGGTACCCCGGTTTCCGGGTCGCGCCGCCGCCGAGCCTTGGCCCGGGCCTTCAGCACGGTCTGCGGTGTGAGCCGGTATATCGTGCCGTCGACCTTGATCTCGACGGTGTCGTCCGGCACGCGCTGCAGGTCGGTCACCGCACGTTCGAGGACGCCGGCCATGGTGTGCTGACCCTTGACCCGCGCGGCCTGCGGCGAGTCGGACGCGTAAGCCTCGACACCCGGATACAGCGAGCCGATCGTCGCGAGCACGACGTCGTTCTCGCCCAGCGACGGCAACACCTGATCGATGTAGCGCATGAATGTGTCATTCGGACCGACGACCAGAATTCCGCGCCGAGCCAATTGCTTGCGGTGTGTGTACAGCAAATACGCAGCGCGATGCAGGGCGACAACCGTCTTGCCGGTACCTGGCCCGCCTTCGACGACCAGAATTCCCTTCAGGTCCTCCCGAATAATGCGATCCTGGTCGGCCTGAATAGTGGCGACGATATCGCCCATCCGACCAGTGCGATGGCGACTCAGCGAGGCCAGCAACGCGGCCTCGCCGATCAGCTGCGTCTGATCGACGGCGCCCAGGTCGAGCACGTCGTCATCGAGCCGAACGACAGTCCGATTCACCGTGTGCAGGTGCCGGCGGCGGGTGACACCGTAACGCTGCACCGCGGTGGCGCGGTAGAATGCCTGCGCCGCCGGGGCACGCCAGTCGACCAGTAGCTGCTCGTATTCGTCGTTGTGCAGGCCGAGACGCCCGATGTACAGCAGCTCACTGTCGTCGAAATCAAGTCGGCCGAAGCATAGGTTGCGCTCGGCTGCATTCAGTTCGGCACTGCGATCCTGGTACAGCTGGGCGAACGCCTCGCGCTCGGACCACGCCTGGTCGTTCTCGGCGGTCGGATCCAGCCGAACGGCTGCGAGTCGCTGCGACGTCATGGCCCGCAACGTGTCCAGCCGCTCGTACAGCACTGTCACATAAGCCTGCTCGCGGGCCAATTCCGCGACATTGCTTGACGACATTTCCAGAGCCGTGTTACTATTGTGAATAGTCAACGAAACGCCAGCCTTTCCTGGGTGTCGACACAGAATTCCCATGATACCAAGACTGGCGTTTTTTGTTACCTATTTTTCCTTGCGCGGCCGGGATCCTGCCAGAACCGCGAATACGCTCAGGCAGCCGCCATCGCGTGGCTGACATCGGTGTGGGTGATGACGGACTGAGGAACAGGTCGAGCCCGGCGTACCATCGCGATTGGGCGCAGAACCCGGACCGACGAAGAGCGCGAGCGGCGAGATCCGTGGGCTGAGGACGCTCACCAACCCCGACGATGCTGTCAGGGGGCGAGGCACGAATGACCATCGGTGGGCGGCATACCTACCGGCTGCAGGTCGGGAATCCCGATGCGCTCAACCTGTCCCTGGTGAAGGCTCCCCACCTGTCGCTGGTCCTCTTGCTGACGGCCCGTTCCTCATCGTCCGCGATCGGGCGGGCTGCACGAACCGCGCGAGCATCGGTACGTCGATCCGACCGGTTCGCCCTCGTCCCGGTGCTGGCGTCGGCAGGGCAGTTCATTCCTGACATCGCGGCGTCCCCGATACCACCGACCGGCGACGTATCGGTCGCCCAGCAGGTGGAGCGACTACGCGATCTACCGGATGACGCGGTGATCGAGGACTTGGCGCACACCTTTGGGCCTGAGCTTCCGCCGTGGTGGCGCTCGACCGCCGATCGCCCATACCGCTGGCTGGACTCCTATGCCTCCCTGACGGCGGACGCCTGGTCGGCTGTGTCAGCACGATGGCGGCAAGCGCAGCCGCTGCTCGACCTCGAGGCGCGCCGGGTCGGCGCGGCAGTGGTGCGGGGCTGCACCGATGTGCTCCTGAATGCTCTGCATCCGCGGATGCGGTACGAGAACGGGGAGATCTTGGTGCCGGCAACACGCGATGTCACGCTCGGGCTTGGCCGGCGGCGGCTGGTGCTGATCCCCACCGTCGCCGGTCCATCGGGCCGCCTCGTTGGCTTCGACCTGCCCGACGTCGCCTATCTCGCGTACCCGGTTCGAGGTCAGGACGGCCTGGACGGGAATGGATCGAGCCCCATGGATCGGCATGAAGATCCACTCTGCCAAGTGCTTGGCCTGATGCGGGCTCGCCTGCTGCGCGCGGCGGACCGACCGATCAGCATGAGTCAGCTGGCCACCGCGGCGGGGTGCAGCCCACGCATGACCAGCTATCACTGCGATCAGCTCGGGGCCGCTGGGCTGATCGTGCGGGAGCGGCACGGCCAGTCAGTACTGGTCAGTCGCACCACCCGCGGGCAGGAGCTCGCCGACCTGCTCGGCGCGTAGGCGCTCGCCCTGCGAGCGACACGTACACGATTCTGTAAGAGCTTGCCGGTGTGATTCGCCGGACGCACGATCGCAGCCATGCGACGACTCCCAATGACGTTGGTGGCGATCGCGGCAGCGGTGCTGGCGGCCGCGGGAACTGGTGCGAACGCGGTGTCGGCCAGACCTGCTGGATCGACTGTGCGCTTCTTCGCGCAGACCGTCTCCATCTCCCCCGACCTGGTCAGCACGCAGCAGGACGTGTCCACCGCGTGCGTGTTCCCAGACGGCTCGGCGGTGTCCTGGCTGCACTGCTACACCCCGCAGCAGATCCGAGCGGCGTACGGGGTGGACTCGGTCGCCGGCATCCCGGTCGGCGGCCAGACCGTCCCGAACCACGGGCAGGGCCAGACCATCGTCCTGGTGGACCCGTACGGCAGCCCGACCGCGTCCGCTGACCTGCGGCATTTCCATGACACCTTCTTCCCGAGCCTGCCGGCCCCAGACTTCGAGCAGGTCTTCCCGCAGGGAAACCCGCAGTTCGACAGCACCTGCAACAGCAGCGGCCTGTCCGGGCCGTGCGCCGCGGCCTTCTGGTCCCTCGAGTCCAGCCTCGACATCGAGTGGGCTTACGCCCTGGCGCCCGAGGCCCACATCGTTCTGCTGGCGGTCCCGCCAGCGGAGACCCTGGGCGTGCAGGGGTTCCCAAACCTGTTCAAGGCCATCTCCGACGAGATCGACGCCACGCCGCCCGGAACGCTGTTCTCGATGTCGCTTGGTGTCCCCGAGCAGACTTTCGGCGGGGCGGCGGCGGTGCAGACCGCGCGGTTCGACCAGGTGTTCCGGGCCGGCCTCGCGAAGCATGACAACTTCTTCGCCGCCTCCCACGACTTTGGGAGCCGGGGCACCCGTAAGCAAGCCAAGGAATCCCGCTTCTATCCGAATCCGGTGGCCTGGTGGCCGGCGAGCTCCCCGTACGTCGTCTCAGTCGGCGGAACCCAACTGCAGTATGGCTGGACCTGGAACCCGACGAGTAACGACGCCTTCACCGCCACCGGCGACTTCAACCCCGACTACTGGCAGTTCAGCGACAACGGGAACAGCCAGGCGGTGTGGAATGAATCATGGCTGGCGGCGTTGATCGGCGGTGGTGCCACCGGCGGCGGCGCAAGCACGGTGTACCCGCGACCGTCCTGGCAGCAAGATGTCGCGGCCGGCTTCGGAGATCACCGGCTGGTGCCCGACACCGCGTGGAACGCGGCGGTCAACGGTGGCGTCGACGTCTACCTCACTGCCTTCCCGGAGTTCAACTGCGGCAACGAGACTGGCTGCTGGACCATGGTCGGCGGCACATCCGCGGCAAGCCCACAGACCGCCGGCCTGGTTGCCCTCGTCAACGCGGCCCGCGCGGCTAATGGCAAGGCGCCTATCGGCTTCCTCGACCCGCTGCTGTACGAAGGCGTCGGCGCCAGCGCCTACACCGACATCACACCGCAGCACTACGGCTCGGCTCCGAAGACCTTCGCGGGTACCGACGTCGGAGTCGATGGCCCGGTGCGCAAGTCCGCCGGTGACCTGCAAGACAACCAGATATGGGAGATCCCGGTCGCCGGCTACCCGACGACGGTCGGGTACGACGCGACAACCGGATGGGGCACTCCACGAGCTCCCGCATTCGTCGCGACCCTGACGGCGATGTCATAGGGGCCAGGCGCCAAGCACCGCATCCCGAGTACCGCCGAGCGCGGTACTCGGGATGTTCTCCGGCCGGCGTCCAGGTCGACATCGTGCCGCTCGGCGGTGAATGCTCGAGTTCGGCTAGCCGATAGCGGACTCTGGCCACTGATCCTTTGGAGATGCCGCCATGTCTGACCTGGAGTTTCCAGCCCCGCCCGAGGGCTTCGTGCTCACCCACTTCCTGGTAGTAGCGGATCAGGACCGATCGCGGCGCTGGTATGAGGCGGTGCTCGGTGCCACCACAGTGCTTGAGCGCGATCCGGTCATCATGAAGGTCGCCAACTCGTGGATCATCCTGAACGTCGGCGGCGGCCCCACCGAGGACAAGCCCGATGTGATCCTCGAAACCCCGTCGGACCCGCATCGCACCAGCGCATTCCTGAACATTCGGGTCGCCGACATCGCGGCGGTCTACCGGGACTGGCGGGCCGCAGGCGCGGAATTCCTCACCGAGCCGCAGGATCGGGGAGCCGAGATCCGCTGTTACATGCGCGACCCCGACGGCCACCTGATCGAGGTCGGCCAATCCACCCGGCGTTAGGAACTCGGCGC
>DATFRM010000059.1:0-3446 GCA_035263265.1 Actinomycetes bacterium | reverse complement strand
TGCGTGCCGTGCGCCGCGATAACGGCGTGTCCGGTCCGATACGGCACCCCGGCCCGGCGCAGCTCGCGCAGGTAGGTCGTGCCCTCGATCAGCTTTCCCGGATTGCGCGCGATGGCGAAGGGATGCTCGAGCCAGCGATGGGGGCGGTTGGCTTCGTACACGCCGGCGACCCGCACCCCCGCGACGGCCAGACCGGCAGCGACCGGGAGGAGGAACGGACCGGTGCCGGCCACCACCACCGACCGACCTGGCGCGACCCGACTCCCGCCTAGCAGCGCCTGCGTCGCCCCGGCGGTCATGACGCCCGGGAGATCCCAGCCAGGGAAGGGCAGTGCCCGGTCGTACCCACCGGTGGCGATGAGCAGTGCCCGAGCCCGCAGCTCGCTCTCGCGCTCGTTCCGAATCCCGCCGATGGAGCGGACCACGAAGCCGTAGCGGCGGCCGCCCAGCGCAGCGACACTGCCGGCCGGTTCGGCGGGGCTCGCGGCCGGAGCCGAGGCAGGATCCGCGCGCCACACCCGATGCTCGGCCAAGTGGTCGATCCGGCCTTGGGTGACGTAATCCGACAGTTCGTCCCGGAGCGCGCGGAACGTCGCGTGGTCATGATGGGCGGCGCCGGGGGTTGGCGCTTCGACCGTCGCCAGTGGCTGCCGGAAGTACTGCCCGCCCTCCCGGCCCGCCGCATCGATGAGTACCACCTGCAAGCCGGCGCGAGCGGCCGTCGTCGCGGCGGCCAGACCGGCCGGTCCGGCTCCGACCACCGCGAGGTCGTAGCTGGTCACCGGTTCTCGGCTCCGTTGCCGGCGTCGAGATCGGTGCTCACCACGTCCCCCGGCCGCGCCTCGATCAGGCAGGCGCGAACGGATCGTCGGTCGTTCACCGTGACCAGGCAGTCGAAGCAAACGCCGATACCGCAGAACAGGCCGCGCTGTGCGTCGCCGAACCGGGTCCGGCGCCAGGCCGCCATGCCGCCGGTGAGCAGGACCGCGGCAATGGTCTGCCCGGGCTCGGCCGGCAGTGGCCGGCCATCGACCGTGATCTCGAAGCTCATGCCGTTGCCGGTCCGAATCGCTCCGGCCGGAACGGTGTCAGCTCGAGGTCTACCTGAGCTCCGGTGATCAGCTGGGCGAGGAGGTGCCCGGTCGCCGCGGCAAGTCCGATCCCGGCGCCTTCGTGACCGCAGGCATGGTAGAGGCCGGGCACGCGGGGATCTGCGCCGATCACCGGCAGATGGTCGGGGCAATACGGGCGGAACCCGGTGTAGATGCGGATGACGGTGACCTCGGCGAGGAACGGGAAGAGCTGGGCCGCCTGAGCAGCCAGCCGGCCGACCACCGGTAGTGACAGGGTCCGGTCGAATCCGACCCGTTCCCGGCTCGCACCGATCAGGATCGGACCCGACCGTGTGCCCTCGACCACTGCCGAGGTCTCTAGCGCAGCAGCGTCGCTGGCGACATCGGCCATGTAGCCGGCGGTGTAGACCTTGTGCCTGATCATCGGCGGTAGCGGCTCGGTGACCAGGATCCACCCGCGCCGCGGCTGGATCGGCAGGTCGACCCCGGCGAGGGCCGCGACCTCGCCGGACCAGGTGCCGGCCGCGTTCACCACCACACCGGCGGCCACCTCGGTGCCGTCGGCGAGGCGGATCCCGTGCACCCGGCCGGTCGCGTTCTGCCGGACCGCGATCACCGGCGCCCTGGTACGGAGCTCGACCCGATACCGGTCCCGTGCCGCCTTGAGCAGGTGAGCGGCCGCCAGCATCGGCTGGACCTGCGCGTCCTGCGGATAGAAGACGCCGCCGGCCAGCTCAGTCGCCAGCTCGGGCTCATATCCGGCCAGGTCTTCCGCCGTCACCGGCTCGGCCTCGACCCCGTGAATGCGTTGCCGCGCGGCCAACTCGTGCAGACGGGCCAGCTCGTCCGCGGTGCCGGCGACTACCAGGCCGCCCTTCGGCTCGTACTCGATGCGCTCGGAAAGCCCGGCGCCGGGATCGGCTTTGATACCGGCAGGGGAGTCAGCCTCGACGCAGGCCAGGTCCCGCCAGAGCCGAGCGGACAACAGCGCGAGGTCGAGCTCCGGCCCCGGCTCCTTGTCCGAGACGAGAAGGTTTCCCTCACCCGCACCAGTAGTACCGCCCGCGACCGAACCGCGGTCCACCACGATGACCGTCAGACCCACCCTGGCCGCGAAGTACGCGCACGCGGCACCAACCACCCCGGCCCCGATGACCACCACATCGGCGGCGTCCGCCCGGGTCGTGGTCACGATCACAACATGCCACATCCCGATGCATGAGAAGAACGATCACCGTGCGACGCCCGAGACGGAGAACCTGATCAAGGTACGGGTACGACTATGCAGATGTGAGCGGTCGCCTGGATACCGTGGGCGCGGCCAGCGAGGAGCAGCTGGTCCGGCGGGTCGCCGACGGCGACACCGCGGCATTCGAGGAGCTGTACCGACGCACATCGCCGTGGCTGGCGGTGCGGCTACGACGCCGATGCGCCGACGACGAGGTCGTCGCCGAGGTCTTGCAGGAGACGTATCTCGCGGTCTGGCGGGCTGCGGCCGCGTTTGCCGGCACGTCGGTTGGGGGTAGCGCGCTGGGCTGGCTGTGGACTATCGCCGCCCGGCGCCTGGCCGATGCTTACCGTCGCCGGGCCCGCGAGGCGACGCCGCCACCGGCGGCCTTCACGCCAGAGGTCCTGCCGACCGCAGAGGACGAGATGTTGCGGGGCACCGTCGGCGATGAGATGGGTACGGCGTTGCGGCGGTTGGCCCCGGAGTTGCAGGCGGTGCTGCGGGCGATGGTGCTGGACGGGCTCACGGTTCGAGAGACCGCGCTCCTGCTCGGCGTGCCGGAGGGAACAGTTAAGACCCGGGCCAGGCGGGCCCGGATCGCGCTGCGGGAGGCGCTGTCATGAAGCACGATGAAGTGCCGGTCGAGCTGCTGGAGCGGTACGCCACGGGTCGCGCGGGGATTGGTCCGGATGAGCTGTGGGCCGTGGAGGCTCACCTCGAGGGCTGCGCGACTTGCCGCGGCCGGCTCGGTGAGGCGGTGCAACGACACAGTCCGGCCACCACCGCGCTGCTCGCGCGCATCGGCGACCGGCTGGCCAGCGAGATCGCTATCAGCCCGACGATGCCGCGCCGGCGCCGCGCGCGGGTTCTCGGCCGGTCGCGGTTGCTTCTCCCGCCCGGCCTCCTTGCACGGCTGGCGATGACCGTTCTCCTCGTGCTTGCTGCGCTCGGCTTGGACCTGGCCGACCAGCAGGGTCGCGGTGGGTATCCGTCGCTGGTCCTACTGTTCGCGCCCGTGGCGCCGCTGCTCGGGGTGGCCGCGGCGTGGTCACGCCGGCTGGACCCCTCCTACGAACTGGCCGTGGCCAGCCCACGCGCTGGCCTCTATCTCGTGCTGCAACGAGCAACGGCCGCGTTGTTGGTGG
>DATFRM010000058.1:0-4511 GCA_035263265.1 Actinomycetes bacterium | reverse complement strand
TACGCGGCGAGGTGTTGTTGCGGGGCTCGACCGCTGCGAAAGCCATCCTGCTCACGCTCGCGGCGGTCACGGCGGCTGTCGAGGGGCCCGCGCTCGGCGTGGTCGCTCTGGCCGCGGCCAGCTCCGGACTGGAAGGCGCGTACCGGCCCCTGCAGGCGTCGCTACTACCGTGGCTCGTGCGGACGCCCGCCGAGCTGGCCGCGGCCAATGTCGTCGCCTCAATGATGGAGAGCACCGGCGCGCTGATCGGGCCGGTGTTGGCAGGTGTCCTGCTGGCCGTGACTGACCCGGCGGCGTCGATTGCTCTCGCCGCCGCGTTTTTCGGTCTCGCCTGGCTATCTCTGCACAAGCTGACCGTGGAAGGCCATCGTGCGGCACCGAGGTCCACCCGGGTACTGCATGACCTGGCGACCGGCGTCAAGGCTTTCGTGCGGGTTCCTCCGCCGGGCGGTGTCGCGATCCTGGTGTTCGCGCAGACCTTTCTCCGAGGTGCCGTCGTCGTGCTGATCGCGGTGCTCGCCGTCGACACCTTGGCCCTCGGCGAGCAGGCGGTCGGCTGGCTCAACGCCGCGCTTGGCGTCGGCGGACTGGTCGGTGGCGTCATCGCAGCTGCCGTCGTCCGGGTGACCCGGCTGGGCCGGAGCTTCATCGCCGGCCTTTTCTTATGGGGCCTGCCGCTCGTCGTGCTGTCCCTCGTGACGGAACCCGTGGTCGCCTACCTGGCGTTTGTCGCAGTCGGGATCGGCAACGCGGTGGAAGACGTCGGTGAGTTCACCCTGCTCGCCAGGCAGTTGAGCCCAGCAATGATTGCGAGGGTGCTGGGCGTTCTGGAACTTACCGCGCTGGCCGGGATCGGACTTGGATCAGTCGCGGCCCCATCCCTGCTCGACGCGTTCGGCATGCGCGGAACGCTTGCACTGCTCGGGCTCGGCATGACCGGACTGGCGCTGGCGCACGCTCGCCCCTTCGCTCGAATCGATCGCACCATGCCGCAGCCGGGTAAGGAGGTCGAGCTGTTGCGGGGGCTGCCGATGTTCGCCCCGCTTCCGCTGGCGACCATCGAACTGCTCGCCACAGAGCTCCGGCCGCAGCAGTTCGCACCCGGTGCTGTGGTCATGAGAGAGGGCGACCCGGGAGAGGACTTCCACGTCATCGTGAGTGGATCGGCGTCGGTGACGGTGCGGGGCGCGCCCCGACCGGCCTTGGGGCCCGGCGATTGCTTCGGCGAGATTGCTCTGCTCCGTGATATTCCGCGGACGGCGACCATCACCGCCGCCGACCAGCTGCATACCCTCGCGCTTGGCAGGGAGGAGTTCCTGTCCGCTGTATCGGCCAGCTCGAGGAGCAGCGTGGCCGCTGAGTCGCTCGTGACCCAACGCCTCAGCCAGGACCCACCCAGGGATGGTTGACCTACTCGGTGATGAACGACACCGCTGTGGCTACCACGTCCGAGTCGCGCAGGATTCGGTAATGTCCCAGCCCACGAGTGGTGATGAGCCGGCTGGCCGGCCAGGTCCCCCGGATTGCCTCGCTTTCGGACAGGCTGGTATCGGCGTCGTCCTCGTCGTGCAGCAGCAGTAGCGGCGGAGTGTCCACGCTGGCTGCCACCGGCGGAATGTCGAAGTGGTCGGACGGAACGCCGAACACACGCTCGATCCGGCGGACCAATCGAGTCCGGATGCGCTCACCGAAGCCCAGCGTTCCGGCGAGCTGGTACGAGTAGTCCATCGGGTGCGCCATCGGCGCGACAAATACCAGCCGATCGGTGGCCAGGCTGTCCCGCAGCGCGTACGCGACGGCGGCACAGCCGCCCGAGTGGGCGATGATCGCATACGGCGCCCCGTGCCGTCCGACGACCGCGGACAGCGCCTCGGCCTGCTCGGGTAGCGAGGTGCGGCGGGCACCCCAGCTGCCGGGATCGGAGTCACCGTGGCTTGGACCGTCGAACGTGACAACACTGAACCCGGCGGCCAGCAACGGTTCCACGAATGTAGTGAACTGGGTCCACCGGCCACCCCAGCCGTGCACGAGGTAGATCGCCCGCGTGCCGGTGCCCCAGTGTCGGCCGACGACCCGGTGTCCGTGCAGAGTGACTACGAAACGGTGGCCAGGCTCCAGCGGAAGCCGGTTTGACCCGCCATTGCGCGGAACGGTGAACCACAACCGGTAGGCCCACCGCGCCCCGACCGCCGGAGCCAGCAGCTCGAGGCTGCGAAACGCGGCCCGGACCACGGCCGGAGTCTGTGGTGCCTTAGGCGAACGAACGATCGTGCTTTTTTCTGCAGCTGGTGAGGCCTGGATAGTCATACTTTGCTCCGATCGAGTGGTGGTTATCCGGCCGGCGCCCGCGTCGCGAGCAGCATCTCGAAGGCGACCTCCGCCCTGGTTCCGGCGGCTGGATCGTTCAACAGCCTGCTGGCGTGGTGGTAGCCGAGCATGACCGAATAGAGGTCGTACGCGAACTGATCCGGATCTGCATCGGGCCTGAAGTGGCCCTCGGCAATCCCGGAACGGAATACCTGGGCGACGGTGTCCAGCCAGTCCTGCTGGGAACGGACCAGCCGATCACGCACCGGACCGGGCTGGTCGTCGAACTCCACCGCAGCCGCGATGAACAGGCACCCGCCGGGCAAAGCCGATTCCCACTTCAGCCAATTCGCGAACAACGCGCGCATCCGCGGCTCACCTCTGGGTGCGGCCAGCGCCGGCCGGACCACCACATCGACGAACCGATTGATCCCGTGCTCGAGGACCTGCAGCTGCAGTGCCTCTTTGGACTGGAAATGCCCGAACAGCCCGCTCTTGGACAGGTTGGTCTGAGCGGCGAGGGTGCCAATGGTGAGACCACCGAGGCCTACCCGGCTGGCCACCCGACTCGCCTCATCGAGGATCGCCGTGCGGGTCAGGTCGCCCTTGCTCACACGAAAGTAATAGCACGAACGTTCGTTTCGTTCAATCCCTTGAGCTGGCAGGACCGGGCCGGGGCCGGGCATCGCTTGCGGCGTCGGCGCGGGCCTTACCTGCTTTACCGGGAGTTAGCGAGTCCTGATCGCCTCGCGGTAAATCGCCCAGGCGTCTGCGACGGGACCCACGTGCCCGAGCTTGTCGGGATTGAGCACCGCGCGGATGGTCTGGATCCGGCCGTCGAGCACGTCGAGTGTCCAGGTATTGAGGATCTTTCCGTCTCGGTCGCGGAAGATCGCACCCGGCTGACCGTTTACCTGGCGCGGCTCGACAGAGACACCCATGCGGACGAACGGCGGCATCATCGCGGCGAACAGCCGAAGCACTTTGTCAGAGCCGATGATGCCCCCGGCCCACTGTGGTGCCTTGCCGCCGCTATCGCCGACGAGCTGAACGTCGGCGGCGAGGAGCTCCCGCAGGCCGTCGACGTCGCCGTCTCTGAAGGCGTCGAAGAATCGCGTGGCGAGTTCCTCCCGCTCCCTTCGGTCGGCCTCGAACCGGGGCCGGCCCGCGTCCATGTGGTGGCGTGCCCGAGTCGCGAGCTGGCGGCACGCCACCTCCGATCGCCCCACGGCCGACGCGATCTCCGAGAAGCTGAACGCGAACACCTCGCGTAGCACGAACACCGCCCGCTCGAGCGGGCTGAGCCGCTCGAGCAACAAGAGCGCAGCCATCGACACCGAGTCGGCCAGCTCAGCCGAACGCTCCGGGTCCTCGTACGGGTCGGTGAGCAGCGGCTCGGGAAACCACGGCCCGACGTACGCCTCCCGCCGGACCCGGGCCGAGCGCAGCACGTCGATCGAGATCCTGGTCACCACCGCGGAAAGGAAGGCCTTGGTCGACGTGGGTTGGGTAGCGGAGGCCTGGAAGCGCAGCCAGGTCTCCTGGACCGCGTCCTCTGCTTCGCTCACGCTGCCCAGAATTCGGTAGGCGATCGCGAACAGCAGCGGCCGCAGCTCCTCGAACTGCTCGGCTCGGGTCATAGCAACCCTTCCTTGAAGCCCTGTCGCCACGAGGGGTAGTGCGGCTCCCAGCCGAGCTCACGCTTGGCCTTGGCGTTGGAGAAGCCGCGTCCCTCGGTCATCATCGTCACCGCAAGGTCGCCGGCGAGCATCCGGGCCAGCCACTTGGGGAGCCGCATCGGAGGCTTGGCCCCCACGCACGCTGCCAGGTAGGGCAGCCACTGGCCGGCCGGGGCCGGCTCGTCGTCGACGATGTTGAACACGCCCCTTGCCTTTTGCTCCACTGCTAGGACGGTAGCGCTCGCCGCGTCTTCGACGTGTACCCACGAGACGTAGCCGGTGCCGTCCCCAACCACCGGAAACTGCCGCTTGCGGATGAGCTCGACTTGGTCGTCGGAGGCGCCTGGCCCGTAGAACCAGCCGTATCGCAGGAGGGCGCCATCAGCCCCGAGTACCACGTCCTCGACATGGCGGATCGCATCCATCACCCCGTGGGCCGATGTGCCCTCCAGTCGGTCCAGTGGGTCCTGTTCGGTCTTCACCCGTCCGCCGGCGCGGATCCCGTTCCAGCTGGAGTAGCTCTGC
>DATFRM010000057.1:0-6663 GCA_035263265.1 Actinomycetes bacterium | reverse complement strand
GAGTTGCCCGCGGAGCAGACCCTGGATCGCGGCCGAGCTGAGGGTGGCCGGCGTCGTGCCGGTGAGCTCGGGCACCACTACGTGCGCGCTCATCACCGCCCGGACACCGGCGGCCAGCGCCGCCCGGAACGGCGCCAGATCTCGTTCGGTCAGTAGATCGAGGGGCAGATCGAGCACCGGGATCCGATAGTGCGAGTCGTTGACCGCGGCGCCGTGCCCGGGGAAGTGCTTGACGCACGCGGCCACCCCGGCGCCGTGCAGTCCGCGGACCGCCGCGACGCCGTGCCGGGCCACCAGGTCGGGTTCGGCGCCGAAGCTGCGGGTACCGATGACCGGGTTCTCCGCGGCACTGTTGACATCGACCGACGGCGCAAAGTCGAAGTTGACCCCGGCGTTGATCAGATCCGCGCCCATCGCCTGGTGCACCGCCTGGGTCAGCGCCGGGTCGTCGATCGCGCCGAGCGCGGCACTGCCCGGGTAGGGGCTGCCGGTCGCGGAGTCGAGCCGGGTGACGTCGCCGCCCTCCTCGTCGATGGACACCAGCATCCGGGGCGCGAGGTCGCGAAACCGCGCGGTGGTCGCCCCGAGCTGCTCCGGGGAGGCGATGTTCCAGCTCGACAGCAGCACCGAACCGAGGCCGGCCTCGATCAGCTCGAGCATCCAGCCGGGCGGCTCGATCGACTGGTACGACGCGACCAGTGTCGCGTTGACCAGGCGGTCCAGCTCGGAGCTCGTCATCCCTTCACCGCTCCGGCGACCAACCCGGACGCGATCCGGCGGTTGAGGATGAGGAAGAACACCACTACCGGAAGCGCGATCAGGACCGAGCCCGCCATCAGCCCCGCATAGTCGATGCCCTGGTTGGTGATAAATCCGTACAGCCAGATCGACACGGTCCGCCGCTGCGGCTCGGTGAGCAGCACGTTGGCCAGCAGGAACTCGTTCCAGACCTGGATGAACGTGAACACCGACGTGGCCACCAGGCCGGGCGCGACCAGCGGCAGGATGATTCGGAAGAAGGCGCCTACCCGGGTGCAGCCGTCCACCATCGCCGCCTCTTCGAGCTCGGCCGGGATGCCCGAAACGAAGCCGCGCAGCAGCCAGATCGCCAGCGGCAGGGTCAGCGCCAGGTAGGTGATCGTGATTCCGGTCAGGCTGTTCTGCAGCCCGGCCCGGCCGAGCAGTAGGAACAGCGGGATGACCAGGGCGGTGAGCGGTAGCATCTGGGCCGAAATGATCATTACCAGGAACGCCTTGCGCCCGTAGAAGCGGAACCTCGCGATCGCGACGGCTGCCAAGAACCCGACGATCATCGAGACGACCACCGCGCCGAACCCGACCATGACGCTGTTGAGCACCGAGTTCCAGAAGTAGTCACGGTTCATCGCGCGGCTGAAGTTGGCCAGCGTCGGATCGGTCGGGATGAACTGCGGGGTCCGGGCGAACAGCTCACGGCCCGGCTTGAGCGCGCTGATCACCATCCAGTACACCGGGAACGCCATGATCACGAGCACGACCAGGCCGAGCAGGTTCGCGCCGATCCGGGCGCGCCGCGCCCGTCCGGCGCCCGGGCTCCGTCGCCGGGTCGCCGCGGTGGCGGCAGGCTGGCTCATCAATCGGCCTCCTGTTGGCGCAGGATCTGGCGGATGTAGACGCTGGTGATGATGACGAGTGCCGCCACTGTGATCACTGCCGCGGCCGCACCGAGGCCGAACTGCCTGGTCGCGAACGAGGTCATATACGAGTACAGCGGGAGCGTGTAGTAGCCCGGACCTGGAGTGCCGGACAGCATCGCGAGCAGATGGATGACGACCTGGAAGTCCCAGATGATC
The DNA here is from genome assembly GCA_035263265.1 of Actinomycetes bacterium. Taxonomy (GTDB): domain Bacteria; phylum Actinomycetota; class Actinomycetes; order JAKEEW01; family JAKEEW01; genus DATAFN01. Next base: position 4,831 of record DATFRM010000057.1, on the reverse strand, counting down.
GACAGTGCGGTGACGATCGCGAGTACCGGCCGGATCACCGGATAAACGACGTTGCGGAAGATGGCCCACCGGCCGGCACCATCGATGCGGGCGGCCTCGATCAGTTCCGGCGGCACCTGGGTAAGTGCCGCGTACAGGGTCACCGCCACGAACGGGATCGCCTGCCACACGATCATCGCGGTAATGACGCCGAAGCCCTGGATCGGCTCGAGAAACCAGTGATGCCTGGTGAAGTCCACCCCGGGCAGCATCGAGATCAGGTAGTTGATCACGCCGTACTGGAAGTCGAACAGCCACCGGAAGATCGCAACCGCCGAGACGAACGGCATCGCCCAGGCGAACATCATCGCGACCAGCAACGGGATCCGGACCCAGGCGCTGATCCGCTGCATCAGCAGTGCGATGCCGAGGCCGAGCAGGATGGTCAGAGCGACACAAGCCGCGGTGAAGGCGAGCGTGCGAACCACGACGGGCACGAAATCGTCGCTGGACAAGAACTCGGTGTAGTTGCCCAGTCCCACCCAGTCCGGCGCCAGGTCGGGGTTGAACAGCTGCCGCTGGCCGACGTCCTGGAACGAGATCCGGATCAGGTAGGCGACCGGGTAGCCGAGCACACCGAACAGGACCAGCAGAGCCGGGACCAGCATGAGATAGGGCAGGCCGCGGGGGGTCCGGCTCGGGCCGCCGGAGCGGCCGAGCCCACGCCGGCCGGGCCGCCACCCGGTGGTGACCCCGGTCCGACCGACGCGGTCGTCCGCTTCGCCGGGTTGATCGGCGAGGCCTATCTCATGCTCTGGCACGGTCGAGGTCGGAAGCGGTGGTGGCGCATCCACGGCGCTCATGCTTCCTCCTCGAGTCTGCATTCGCTAGCGGCAGCCGTGGCTACCCGTCGGCCTGGCTGGGACGGCACGGGCCCGCCGGACCTGGTGTCCGGCGGGCCCGGGATGTGGCGACTGGGTGGGCGCCGCGCTCACGGTGAGCGCCCACCCAGCGTTGGTCATGAACCGTTGAGGATGGAGTCCACTTCTTGGTTCAACGTGTTCGCCGCGTCATTGACCGATGCGGTGCCACTGACAATGGAGACCAGCGCGTTCTGCAGCACCCGCTGTTGCTCGACGGTCGCCCACTCGGGCGAGGTCGGGACGAACCAGGTCCGCGCGGCGGCCTGGAACGCCGGGTTGTCCGGCTGCAGATTGAGCAGCGTGGTTGTGTTCGGCACCGAGCCGGTCGCGTCCACCAGCGCGGTCTGGATGTCGTTGCTCGTGTAGGCCGCGATCCAGGCCCGAGCCAGGTCCTGCTGGGTCGACTTCTGCGCCACGCCCAGCAGCGACCCGCCGAGGAACGCCGGAGCCGGCTGGCCCGGCGTGACCGACGGCAGCGGGAACTGGGCGAGCTTGTCTGCCAGCTTCGGGTCGCCGTCTTCCTCGTTCGTTACGACGCCCATCTCCCAGCCGGCGCCGTAGAACATCGCGATGTTGCCCTGGCCACCCATCCGGTTGGCCTGGTCGGCCTCGTTACCGGTCGGGTCGGCCTTGGAGTACTTGCTAGCCAGTTCCTGGAACAGCGTCAGCCCGGCCACCGACTCGGGGGAGTTGACGTTGGCGGCCCAGTGACCGTCGGAGAAACCGGCCCACGGCGCCGGGTTCGCACCCTGCTGGTCCGCGATCAGCGCGCCGGCGAGGTACCAGTGCTGGCCCGGGATGTAGAACGCGGAGAAGTTGGGGTCGTCGCCGAACTTGGCGTTGAGCTTGTCGGCGTCCTGCTTCAGCTCGTCCATGCTGGTTGGCAGCTGGGAGATACCGGCCTGCTCGAACATGTCCTTGCGGTAGGTGATTACCCGGCTGCCCGCGTAGTAGGGCACCGCGTAGAGCTTTCCGTTGAACGTGCCGGCGTCCTGGAGCGTGCGCAGCCAGGTGCCGGAGTTCTCGAAGTCGCCCTTGTTGGCGGTGAGATCGGCGAGTGCGCCGTCGGCGGCGTATGCCGGCGCCAGCGTGTTGCCGAGCTCCACCACATCGGGCGGCGTGGCGCCGGCGAACGCGGTGGTCAGCCGGTCTCCGATGCCCTCCCACTGCTGGATGGTGAGCTGAACCTTCACCTTGGGGTACGTCTGGTTGAACTTCGCGGTCGCCTGCTGCACGACCGGGGCCCATGCGTCGCCCTCAGCATCCTGCATGAGCCATACGTTCAGCGTGCCTGTCCGATCTGCCGGCGCCACCTGCGCCGGCCCGTCGTCTCCGCCACACGCGGCGAGGACGAGCGATGCCGCGGCGATGGTCGCCACGGCCACGAGCCTTGTCTTCACGCCTTCCTCCCGGATCGTCCGGTACGCATTCATGACGATTGCCCTGCTCCGCTCTGGTTTGACCGGACGGAGCACGCTGCCACACCGGAGAAGAACTGCTTGACTGGTCCGGCGCCGCGACCTAGCGTTTTGAATCTAACAGGAAACTTTCCTAATGAATAGAGGGGAAGTTTAACGATGCCGCAACGGCCCGGCACTCCCCAGCTCCTGCGCGCGATCAACGATCGCGCCGCGCTCGAGCTCCTGATCGAGCACGGTCCGCTCACCCGTACCCAGATCGGCGACCTCACCGGCCTGTCCAAGCCAACCGCGGCGCAGTTGTTGGCCCGGCTGGAAGCCCGCGGTCTGGTGCATGAGGTCGGCGAGACAGAGGGCGGTCGCGGGCCGAACGCGCGGCTGTACGCGGTGGTTCCATCCGCCGCCTACGTGGCCGGGCTGCATGTCGGTCCGCAGTCCATCGGTGCCGCGGTCGCCGATATCACCGGTCGCACGGTCGCCGAGACCGAACTGGGCATTGCCGGCGTGGAAGATCCAGTGGCGGTGCTGCACGAGGCGGTGGAGCGCGCCGGCCGGGCGGCCGGGATCACGCTGGACCGGCTGCACGGCTTGGTGGTGGGTACCCCCGGCCTCGTCGACCCGCCGACCGGTGACTTCGCATTCGCCTCGGATCTGCCCAGCTGGCATCGTGGCCTGCTGCCCGCGCTGCGGGAGGACCTGCGCCGCCGGGTCAGCCTGGAGAACGACGTCAACCTCGCCGCGGTCGCCGAACTCCATCACGGGGTCGCGGTGGAGCGGGACTCGTTCGCGCTCATCTGGGTCGGTCGCGGCGTCGGCCTGTCCACGGTGATCAGTGGCCGGCTGCACCGCGGTGCCGGCGGCGGCGCCGGTGAGATCGGGTATCTGCCGGTGCCGGGCGCACCGGTCACCGCGGTTCGCCGCGAGCCGGGCGTGGTCGAAGGCGCGTTCCAGTCTCAGGTCGGTGCCATCGGCGTCCAGGCCCTGGCCAGTCAGCTCGGCCTTCCCCCAGCAAGCCCCGAACGGACCGTGGCCGACGCGCTCGGCTCCGGCAGCAGCGGTCGGGAGTTCCTCGACGAGTTGGCGCGGCGGCTGGCCGTGGGGGTCGCCTCGGTCTGCGCGGTTCTCGATCCGGGTCTGGTGGTCCTGGCCGGTGAGATCGGTCGCGCCGGCGGCAAGGAACTGGCGGCTCGGGTCGAAGCCGGCGCCAGTGCCATCTCCCCGCTGCGGGTCGAGGTGCGGGTGAGCACCGTCGAGGGGAATTCGGTGCTCCAGGGGGCCCTGCTGACGGCACTGTCAGCGGCTCGTGATGACGTGTTCGACTCCACCACGGAGCCGGTCGCCGAGCTCTGATCAGCACCCCGCCGGACAGTTTCGAGTGGCGCCTTTCGGGCAGTCGTGAAACACCCGGTTTCCCGGTATTTTCAATCCTGGCGGCCGGCACTAAGGTCGGCGGGACCCGCCGGGATTTCGTGGCTGCGTACCCCGACGGCAAGTCGGATCAGCGGCTGTTTCGTCGAACATTGCTGTCGAACATTGCTCAGGTAACACGGCCTTCGGTCGCGGAGGATCAACGTGACAATCGGTGAGTCGCTGACCACAGCCCGCGCCGAGGCAGGCGTGTCCATCGCGGAGATCAGCGAACGCACCCGGATCCGTGCCCAGGTGATCCAGGCGATCGAGGGGGACGACTTCGCGAGCTGCGGTGGCGACTTCTACGCTCGTGGACATATCCGCACGCTGGCCGCCGCGCTTGGCCTGGACGCGCAGCCGCTGCTCGCTCAGTACGACCAGAAGCGCGGCGTGCCGCCGCCGACCACGCTCAAGGAGCTGTTCGCCGGCGAGAGGCAGGTCGAGCCGCGCGCCTGGAACTGGTCCGCGCTGCTGGCCGGGCTCTTGGTTATCGTGGTTGCCTACGGGGGCTACCGGCTGGCCAGCGCCACCGACCACCGCAGTCCGCAAGGGTTGGCCGGCATCTCGGTCCCGCCCAGCACGCCGCCCGGTTCGCAATCCGGTCAACCGTCGGGCGTCCGACAGCCGACCGGGATGGTGGCGCCCTACGAAGACGGCAAGTCTGGGGCGACGGGTACCGAGGAGCCCGCGACGGCGGCCAGTTCGGTCCAGGTCAAGGTCTTCGTCAGCGGTGCCCCATCGTGGTTGTCGGTGACCGGAACGAACGGCAAGCAGCTGTTCAGGGGGACCCTGCAGGGGGGCACGCACAAGACCTTCGCCGACCGTAAGGCGATCAGCCTGATCATCGGCAACGCGGGCGCAGTCCGGCTGGTCGTCAACGGCGTAGATATCGGCGCGGTGGGCAAGTCCGGCGAGGTTGTCCGACTGAGCTACCGGCCAGGCGACCCGTCCGGCGGAGGCTGACCGCTCGCCGTTCCGGGCCGATCGCGACGGCGCGCCGGGAGCGCTGCCGTAGGCTTCCACCGTGTCCCAGACCCGCACCGTGTCCGTGGTCACGCTCGGCTGCGCTCGCAATGAGGTCGACTCGGAAGAGCTGGCCGG
>DATFRM010000056.1:0-8380 GCA_035263265.1 Actinomycetes bacterium | reverse complement strand
GTTGCTTCCCGAGCTGTCCGAGCTGCTCCCACCGCCGCTGGACTCGCTCGCGGATGCCAACGCGGACCGACACCGGATCTTCCGGGCCATCGCCGAACTGCTCCGAGCGCTGGGCCCGACGATCTGCGTACTAGAGGATCTGCACTGGAGCGACGAGGGCCTCGGCGATCTGATCCGGTTCCTGGTCGCCCAACTCCCTGACGAGCTCTGTCTCGTGCTCACCTACCGCGGTGAAGACCTGCCATCCTCGGCGGGCCCACTCCAGTCGACGATGCGCCTGCCGCCCGGGGTTGTCCGCAGCCACCTCCGGCTGACTCCGCTTGGTCCCCAGGATGTGCGGGACCTGGTGAGTTCCATGCTCGATTTCGAGGGTGTTTCGCTGGATTTCGCGCGGTACCTGCATGAGCGCACACTTGGGCTGCCGTTTGCGGTCGAGGAAGTCGTGCACTTGCTCGCGGATCGGCGAGACCTCCTGCGCCGCGATGGACGGTGGGCCCGCAAGACCCTGGACGAGCTGGCGGTGCCGACGGCCGTCCACGATTTCACCCTGGGCCGGCTGGTGCGGCTGCACCCGGACGCCCGGCGGGTGACACAAGCCGCGGCAGTCGTCGGAGTTCCCGCCCCGGCCGGGTTGCTGCAACACGTGGCTGGGCTTTCCGCAGCGCGCGCCGCAACCGGGCTCGCCGAGGCACTTGCGCGCATCCTGCTACACGAGTCGCGCACCGATCGGTTCGGCCTCCGGCACGCGCTTGCCCAGCGCGTTGTCTACGGAGCCATCGAGACACCGCTACGGCAGCTCATGCACCAGCGGGCGGCGCACGGACTCGAGGCGAGCGAGGGCGACCCGCCGCTGGCCCAGATCGCGTACCACCTACAGCACGCGGGTCAGGTGCGAAGGTGGCTCGGATACGCAGAGGCAGCCGCGGATCTCGCGACGTCGCTCAACAATCACTCCGCCGCCTGCGACCTTCTGGTCGAGGCGCTCGGCCGGCGCGAGTTATCGCCGACCAGTCGCGCCCGGATGGCGGTCAAGCTCGGACGGGCGGCACTTGGCAGTCTCAAGCACGATCAGGCGCTCGCGGTGCTCCAGCGCGTACGCGATGGGGACGGCCTGCCGACCGGTCTACGCGGCGAGATCCGCCTCTACATCGGGCTATTGCTCGATAACCAGGCCGGTCAGGCGTCCGCCGGATTGGCCGAACTCGCGCGCGCGGTGCCCGAGCTTCGGCGGCGGCCCGGTCTGGCGGCGCGGGCGATGTCCGCGCTCGCGATCCCGATGTCCACGACGGGTCACCTGGCCGACCATCTCGGCTGGATGAGCCGCGCTCTCGAGGCGGCAGACCGCGCCCAGGATCCCATGCTCCGCACCGCCGTCCTAGTCAACCGCGCGACGGTTCTGGTGCACGTGGGCGATCCGCGGGCCTGGCGCGCGGTTCTGGATGTTCCGCAGCACGCGGAGTCGGCCGAGGCGCAGCGACAGCTGCTCCGGGCCAGCGGCAACCTGGCGCACGCGTGCACGTGCACCGGACACTACGGCCCGGCCGAGTCCTTTCTCCGGCGAGCCCTGGCGCTTCCCGCCGAAGCGCGAGACCCATACCTGGCGTTGTCGCTGGAGTCGACGGAGGTCCTGCTCGACTGGATGCGCGGACGGTGGGCCGGGCTGGAGGCCCGAGCGCGCAAACTCGCCGATGACGGCGAGGACGTGCCGTTGGTAGTTGCCGAGGCGAAGCTCGTGCTCGGTCTCCTGCTGCTCGCCCGCGGGGAGATCGTCGAGGCCACGGCCGAGCTGGCGTCGGCCCGCGCGATCGGGTCGACCGGGGGTTCGGTACCGGTTGTGGTGGCCGCGGCGGGCGCACTGGCTCGGATGCAGCTCGCCCGCGGCGACGTCGGAGCGGCCGCCGAGGATGCGCTGACGGCACTGGATCTCGTCGAGCGCAAAGGGATCTGGGTCTGGGCGGCGGAGGTGGCTCCGGCGGCGATCGAGGCGCTGCTAGCACTGGGCCGGCGCGCGGAGGCAGTCGTAGTCACCGAAAAGATCGCCCACGGGCTACGCGGCCGGGACGCACCAGCCGCCCAAGCGGCACTGGCTCTCTGCCGCGCACTGCTGATCGTTGCCGATGGGCAGGCGCCATCGGGGGCCGCCCGCGCCCTGCTACGCGCCGAGCGCATGTGGCGGGCGCTGCCTCGCCCGTTCGACGCCGCGCGTTGCCGGGAAGAGCGGGCCGGGCTGCTGCTTCGGTCCGGGGAGCCGCAGGCCACGGATCTGCTGCTGTCCACGCTCACCGACTACCAGGTACTAGGCGCGGAATGGGATGCGGCGCGAGTTCGGCGGTCGCTTCGCGAGCACGGGGTGCTTCGACCCTGGCGGGGTGGACGGAAGGGCTACGGTAGCCGGCTATCGCCGCGCGAGGAGGAAGTCCTCAAGCTCGCCGCCCTCGGCCGAACCAACCGGGAGATCGCCGATGCCCTAGTGCTGTCGCCGCGGACGATCGAGAGCCACCTGGCCAAGGGCATGCGCAAGATCGGCGTTCGCTCGCGGCGCGCGCTCGCGACCGAGGAGGACTAATAGATCCGTAGGTGCTCCGCATTGCTTGGGAGCGGTTCCATCGCGATCGTTCGGACGTCACCTATCTCTTGCGGTCGGCATCCGCAAGCTCCGACGAGGGAGCAGACATGGCCATCGGACGACCATCGAAGACCTCGCGGGCCTGGTTATCCGGCACATTTCTCACCGCATTCGCGGTGCTGATCTCGCTGACCACCGGCCCGGTCGCACACGGACAGCCGCAATCGTCCGGCTCCGACGCGCGCGTGATCAAGACGTCTCAGGTCACGCTCATCACCGGTGACAAGATCTTCGTCACCGCTCACCCGAACGGAAAGCAGACCGTCAGCGTCGCCGACCGGACGGCGGGGGCCAACGGCGCTGCGGCCGAGGAAGGCACCGCCGACGCCGCCCCGAGCTACCACGCCATCGAGCAGAACGGCGACGTCTACGTTTGGCCGGTCGACCTCGGCATCTACCTCGACACCCTGCTCGACCGCGAGCTGTTCAACGTTTCGAAGCTCGTGCGGCAGGGCTACGCCGACGACGCGACCAACTCCATCCCGGTCATCGTCGACTACAAGGGCGACGAAGTGAGCGGCGCGCTGCCGGGCGGCATCACCCGGACCAAGGGACTTCGCTCCATCGGAGCCGCAGCCGGCCATGAGGCCAAGTCGAAGGCGCGCTCGTTCGGCAAGGCGCTGCGCCAGCAGCTCAAGTCGGACGACACGGCGATCGAGCGCGGCCGGATGTCGGCGCTGGCCCGCACCGGCCCGTTCGCCGGCATCGAGACGGTCTACCTCGACGAGAAGGTCGAGGCGGAACTCGCCGACAGCGTTCCGCAGATCGGTGCGCCGCAGGCGTGGGCGGCCGGATTCGACGGCACCGGCATCGACGTCGCGGTGCTCGACACCGGTATCGACAAGACTCACCCGGACCTGCAGGGCAAGGTCGTCGCTGAGGCAAACTTCTCCTCCGAGGCCACGGCTAACGACGGCAACGGGCACGGCACGCACGTGGCTTCGACCGTCGCCGGCAGCGGAGCCGCGTCCGGTGGCCGGCGCAAGGGCGTTGCGCCGGGCGCCGAGCTGATGAACGGCAAGGTCCTTGACAACTTCGGCAACGGCCAGGAGTCGTGGGTCATCGCCGGGATGGAGTGGGCCGCAACGAACGGCGCCGACGTGATCTCCATGAGCCTTCAGGCCGGCATCACCGACGGCACCGACCCGGTCTCCCAGGCGGTGAACCAGCTGACCGAGGCCGACGGTGTCCTCTTTACTATCGCGGCCGGCAACTTCGGGTCCGCGCCACAGACGGTCACCTCCCCGGGTGCCGCCAACCAGGCGCTGACCGTCGGCGCGGTCGACAAGTCCGATGTACTCGCCGGCTTCTCCGGCCGCGGGCCCCGGACCGGGGACTTCGCCGTCAAGCCGGACATCACCGCACCGGGAGTCGACATCATCGCGGCTCGGGCCAGCGGAACCTCGCTCGGCACCCCGGTCGACGACTTCTACACGATGCTGTCCGGCACGTCGATGGCGACCCCGCACGTCGCCGGCGCGGCAGCGATCATGAAGCAGGAGTTCCCGTCGCTGACCCCGGCGCAGCTGAAAGCGGCCCTGATGAGCACCGCCGCGCCCGGTCCGTACACCGTGTACCAGCAGGGCGCCGGCCGGGTGGACGTGGCGCGGGCATCCGCGCAGAAGGTGTACGCCACCAACGCACCGTCCGACTTCGGCTACTTCCCGTATCCCCACGACAACGACCAACCGGTCACCCGGACGCTCGGGTACGCGAACCACTCCGATGCCGCCGTCACGCTGGACCTGACGGTGGACGTGACCGCCGAGGACGGCAGCGCGCCTGCCCCCGGCATGATCACGACCAGTGCATCGTCGGTGACCATCCCGGCCGGCGGCACCGCATCGGTCGACGTCACCGTCGACACCAGGCTCGGCGCCGCCAGCCTGTACGGCGGAGTGCTCAGGGCGCAGAGCGCGGACCGCTCAGTGGTGGTCCGCACGCCGGTCGGCTTCTACAAGGAGGACGTACGGTACAACCTGACCGTCGACGGCATCGCTCGCGACGGCCGGGACGCCCGCGGCATCAGCTGGATCGACATCGTGAACGTGGACGACACGACCCGGTTCCAGCGGACCGTCGGTCTCGGAGGCGGTCCGGTTACCGTGCGGGTACCGCCCGGCACCTACAGCGTGATGGGCTTCCTGTTCACCTACGACGAGCCACAGGTCTTCGCGACCGAGGCCACGATCGCCGGGGACCCGGAGATCGAGGTCAACCAGGACACGACGTACGTCGCAGACGCACGACCAGCGACTGAAGTGGCGGTCCAGACGCAGCAGCCGACCGAGGCGAAGTGGTGGGTGATCGGCACCTATCGCGCCGCCCAGCAAGTCGGTAGCTACGAGAGCCTGCTGCTCGCCAGCCCCCCGATCGACCGCATGTTCGCGGCTCCGACCGAGCAGGTGACGAAGGGAGACTTCGGATTCCGGGCGAAACCGAACCTCGGTGCACCGGAACTCGAGATCTCGGTGACCCCGCCGAACGCGATGCCGCTCGATGTGAACTACGCAGGTGGCTCACCACGGATCGACGGTAGCCAGCGGCTCGAGTTGGTGTACGCCGGCTACGGGCGGGTCCAGGACTTCGAAGGGCTCGATGTCCGCGGGAAGGCCGTGCTGATCACCCGTGGGCCGTTGCCTCCGGTGGGTAATCCGATCACCTTCGCGGAGAAGGTGGCCAATGCCACCAATGCCGGCGCGGCCATGGCGATCATCCACAACCACTCCCCCGGCTTGCTGCTGATCGGGCTCGCCAGTGCCGACATCCCGGTGCTGTCGATGTCGAAGGCGCAAGGCGAGCAACTGCGCGCGCTACTCGCGCAGGGCAAGAGGCTCACGTTGTCGATGAAGGGCATCGCGCAGAGCCCGTACGTCTACGACACGCTCTTCGCCGAGCGAGGGCGGATCCTCGACACGCACACGCGCACGATGAACCGCTCCAACACGGTGCAGATCGACGCCGCTTACCGCGCCCAGGTCGACAGCTGGCTGGCGGGCGAGGTACGGCACGCGTTCCCGCCGTGGTCGAGCTTCTCGTTCGACGGCGCACGGAACTTCAATGTCCCGTTCGAGCGCACCGAGTACGTGAGCACCGGCGACACTCGCTGGTTCCACGTCGGCTGGGGCTCGATGACCAACGAGCACATCTTCGAGTGGTCGCAGCAGGACCCGGAGGTCACGTACCCGCAAGCCGACCGGATCTCCGATGTCTGGTTCGGACAACCGCAGCACCCCAGCGTGATCCGGACCTACACAGGTACTGACAACGGCGAGCCCGTGGTGCGCGAGGGCAACACGATCACCGGCTTCGTGCCGTCGTTCGTGGACCAGAACGGTCGTTGGGGAACGCACGACTCGCGCATCGACAGTGCGCCGTTCCGGCTCTTCGAGAACGGGACCCAGATCGCCCAGAGCGAGGCGTTCTTCGGGTCGTACGGCGTCTCGGGAGGCCCGGCGAGCTACCGGGCCGAGCTTGACGTGACCCGGACGGCGCCGTTCTGGCGGCTATCCACGAACACGCACACGAGCTGGACGTTCGACTCGGCACCGCCACCCGAGGGCGAGCGGCAGTCTGTTCCGCTGCTGCTGGTCGATTACAACCTCGGTGCGCTTGATCTGCAGAACCGCGCGCACCGTGGCGATCAGAACATCACGCTGACCGCACATCGTCAGCAGGGCGCCGCGGACGCGCCGGTGACCGGCCTCACCCTCTCGGTGTCGTACGACGATGGGCTTACCTGGAGCACCGCTCCCACCGAGAACCTCGGCGGTGGACAGTTCGCCGCGGTGATTCACAACCCAGGAAACGGGCCGGCCCAGTTCGTCTCGCTGCGGGTGCAAGCCTCCGACAGCGGCGGCAGCGGCATCGACCAGACCATCACCCGGGCGTACGCGCTCGATGGCTGACCACTAGGAGGTAGCTAGGGCCCGACCTGGGAGCGGCGGACATAACCCCGCTCCCAGGTCGTTCTCATGCCTCCCGACGGGTTGCGGTGCAGCGACAGGCATCCAATGCGATCGCGAATGGAATCATTGATCGCGTGCGGACCGAGATCCCTGACGGCCCGCCCCCGCTGTGGGTGTCGGTCCGGGGAACCGGGTCGCCGACAGTCGTGTTCGAAGCGGGTGGCGGCGAGCACTCGTCCGTCTGGGCCGATCTCGAGCCCGACGTCCGCCGCGCGAATCGGGTGCGCACGCTGGTGTACGACCGCGCCGGGCTCGGCCGGAGCGCGCCGACCGAACCGCCGTACCGCATCGACGACGAGGGCGATGCGCTGCGGCGAGAGCTCGACCGGCACGGCGTCACCGGACCGGTTGTGCTCGTGGCCCACTCGTACGGCGGCTTCGTCGCGACCCTGGTTGCGGCCGGTGACCCGCGCGTTGCCGGCGTCGTCCTGGTCGACGCGAACCTGGCCGGCTTCTTCGACGACGGGGAGCTCACCCGGATTCGGGACACCTACACGCCGCAGTTCCCGGACTTGAAGCGGGAGGCACCGCAGCTGGCCCGGGTCATGATTCCGCTCATGCAGGCCTACCCGGCCACCGTGGCCCGGCTGCGCCAGGTGGACATACCGGCCGACACTCCGACGATCGACATCGTCGCCGAGCACACCTTGGCCGAGACGCCGGAGGCGATCAGCTCGCTGCGCCGGGTCCACCGTGACTTCGTCGCCGCCTCGCCCCACCGGCACGCGGTCTTCGCGGAGGGCAGCGGCCACCACGTGATGCGCGACCGCCCCGACCTCGTCCTCGACGCTATCGCACAGATGATCACCTTGGTGCGCTCGACGGCTGGCGATTAGCCCGCCTCGAGAAACGTGGCGACCAGCGCCGCGTGCTCCTCGGGCCGCTCCAGCAGGAACAGGTGGCCGCCACCGCGAACGACGTGCAGCCGGGCGTTCGGGATCCGCCAGGCGAGGATCCGGCCGTTGATGAGCGGCACGATCGGGTCGTCGTCGCCGGCCAGCACGAGAGTGCGCTGGCGCAGCCGGTGCAGCCACGGGGCGCTGGTCCAGCCGATGATCGCCTGCAGCTGACCGAGGTAGCCGCGGAGCGATACCGGCGTGATGAACCGGGCCAGCGAGCCGTGCAGCAGCCCATCCGGATCGTCGCGTGCTGCGCCGCCGTAGATCCGCCCGGCGACCCGACGGTAATAGTCCGGCTGGTGGTAGCGACGCGGCGTGGCTAGCGCCAGCAGGACCCGCGGTGATCCCGGCACGCCGCCGAGTCCAGGCCCGGTGGCGGCCAGGACGAGCCCACGAACCCGGCCCGGCGCCTGATGCGCGAGCTGCTGGGCGACGACGCCACCCAGGGATACGCCGAGCACGTCGACGCGGTCGTAGCCCAGCCCGTCCAGCATGCGTTCCACGGTGCGGGCGACTCCGGGCATCCGGCGCGGCCAGGTGTAGGGCGTGGACTGACCGACGCCCGGCGCGTCGAAGCTGATCACCTGCAGTCCATGCGCGGCGAGCGCGCGCTCGAACGGCGCGGCGAGCTCCAGGCTCGCGCCGAGCCCGGTGATCAGCACTACCGGCGGCCCGGTGCCGCGGACCGACGTGCGCAACCGGACGCCGTTCCCCACCTCGACGAACCGGATGCTCGCCCGGTCACGCGAACGCGCCCACACCAGTGACGTCCCGTCCGACGATCAGGGTCTGGATGGTCTCCGTGCCCTCGTAGGTGTGGATCGCCTCGATGTCGGCCAGGTGCCGCATGACGTGGAAGTCGAGCAGGATCCCGTTGCCGCCGAGCA
>DATFRM010000055.1:0-8793 GCA_035263265.1 Actinomycetes bacterium | reverse complement strand
ATGGCGGGCTCGGTCAGCATCGCCAGCCGCTCGCAGTGGAATGAGATGAAGATCGGCCGGATCGCGGCGTGGTACGGGAAGTCGTGGCGCAGCCGGGCCAAGCTGTTCTGATGCGAGCCCGCGGCGATCAGCCAGGTCGGCGCGCTCAGCGAGGCACTGCTCGACGCATCCCGGTTCACCGGCACCAGGCGCACGAACTGGGCAGGCGTGTCGAGCTGCCGATCCGACGTGATCCGATCTTGCAGCTCGGCGGCGAACGCGCCGAGACCGGCCGAGTCGGCGAAACGCAGGTTGCGATGCCGGGCGAGCTGCCCGAGCGCGGCCAGGCTGCCGAAGTAATCGCCCAGGTCGCCTGCGGTCAACCGTGGATTGGGATGCCGGTAGTCCATGATCGCGAATACCAGCTCGGCTCGCGCCGCGGGGTCGGGATCAGGGCCAGCAGCCGGGTCGACAGCGCTGGAAGCCGGGTCGACAGCGCTGGGAGCTTGGTCGAGAACCGTATCCGGGGCGCCGGAGGTTGGAACACCGGGGGCAGCCGCGGCATCGCCACCGGCGGGCACTGCCGGCTCTACCCATGGCCGCAGCCAGGCCAGCTCGTTGGCTAGTGACTCCCAACGGCGCGGTGCGAGCTCGGCCCATCGGCGCGCCTCGCGGAGCAACTCGGCAGCGAGCTGCGGCTCGCCGATGCCGAGGGCATAACCGACCAGGTCGAGCCAGGCCCGCGGTGACAGCAGCTCGCGCGACTCGACCTCGGCTCCGCTCGTCACGGTGCGCGCCTCGGCCAGCACTCGCCGCGCCTCGCCCAGCGCAGCCCGCGGATCGACCTGGAAGGCGGTCTGGAAGTACTCGCTGCCGGTCAGTCGCAGCCGCAGTTCGGTCGGCGACCGATCGAAAGCGGCCCAGGCCAGCTCGACCAGGTTCATGTCGGCCGCGATCAGTGCCGAGCCCAGGTAACCGGCGGCCGCGGTCCCCGGGTGCATCTCCAGCGACTGAACCAGCGGCCGTACGTCGGTATTGCGCTTGGCCTCGATCCGGTCTCGGACCAAGTCGACAACGGCAGACTCGAGCGTGTCTCCCGCGCTGATCCGGTCGACTACTCGCGCCCATCGGCGCAGCTGCGCGGCCACCTCGACATCGCGGGCCAGCGCCGGCGCCGGCGCCGGCGCGGTCGGCGCCGGGCCGAGCTCGGCCGGAGCGCAGTCCCGGACCGCGGCGAGCAACCCGCGGTAGGCCCGGCCCAGCTCGCGCGCATCCGCCGCGGCTGCCTCTCCCGCCTCGCTGACCCGTTCGAGCCTGGTATACGTAGCGGGATCAAGCCACCGCGCGAGTGCTCGCCTGACCGGTCGGGTGGCGGAGCGCAGCCAACTAGCGGGCCGGTAGACCCGCCCCCGCTGGCGATCCGAGTTGGGCACGTGCTGCTCCCGCGATAGGACCCCGACGGTGGGCGCAGCTGGGTTCGAACCAGCGACCCCTGCCTTGTAAGGGCAGTGCTCTTCCGCTGAGCTATGCGCCCCGCACTCACCTGCGATGAACGGTAGATCCTAACCGGATGCCGGGGCTCTCCACGCACTTACTAAGCGCCAGAAATCGCAAGTCGACCGCTGCCGCCGGAGTCTCGGGCCAGCGACGGCAGCGGCCTCACGGACCAGGAAACACCCGAGCGGGTGCGAAACGCTAGATCCACACCGCAATGCAACCCAATAGCGCACTACTTGCGATGAAATATTCGATCAAGCGCGTCGGCGACCTCGGCCGATAGGTCAGTGCCCACTACTGCTGTGGCGGAGGTACCGGGCTCGGCTCCGGTTCCGGCGGCCGCGACCCGCTGCTCGGGCAACCCAACCGCGCCGGTCGCACGGTCCGCCGCCTGGGATTCCGCCCCAGTGCCCGCAGCGGACGATCCGGCTGCAGTACCGAGTGCCGGCGATCCCGCGGCGGCGCCTTGCTTCCCGCAGGACCGGCACAGTGTCTCGCCAAGGATGCGGGCCAGCTGCTCCGAGCCGCACCGCGTGCA
Organism: Actinomycetes bacterium; assembly: GCA_035263265.1. GTDB lineage: Bacteria > Actinomycetota > Actinomycetes > JAKEEW01 > JAKEEW01 > DATAFN01. The sequence continues at coordinate 6,779 of DATFRM010000055.1, read as the reverse complement.
GTGGTCGAGCTCGCTCAGCCACTGCGCGCCCTGCTGGCAATCCGGGCACACCAGCACCTGCGCCCCGGACCGGACCCCGCGCTTCCAAGGGCTCGGCCCGCGAACGGGGTCGACCTGGCGCGCGCCACATCGATAGCAGGGCATGGTGGTTTCGATCGTCCTCGCACTCGTCGGCGGCGCCTGGCGCGCGCCGAACACTGTCAGATATTCAGCTTGATCGCGAGCGTCCGAGCGGGCGGCAACGACGCTCGAGCACAGCGCGCCGTCTCACCCACGAATGAACCTACCGCGAAAGGCTTCGCCGTGGGCGGTCCGTGAGCTAGCGCCGACCGCCGCGACCAGCCTTGGGGGCGACCAAACGGGTGCCCGACCAGTCGCTTGCGGCGCTGATGCTGGTCGTTTGGGACAGCCCGGCCGTCGGCGCCGCCTCGCCGATGTCGCTTGGCTCGACGTGGCCGTCCCGGCCGGCCTTCGGGGTCAGCAACCAGATGAACCCGCCGTCCGCGAGTGCGGTCAGGGCGTCGACGAGCGCGTCGACCAAGTCACCATCGCCGTCCCGCCACCACAGCAGCACCGCATCCACGACATCGTCGTACTCCTCGTCGACAAGGTCCGCGCCGGTCAGCGCGGTGACGGACTCGCGCAGCGCATCGTCGCAGTCCTCGTCATAACCAATCTCCTGGACCACCTGACCCGACTGGAACCCCAGCCGGCCGGCCAGGGCTCGCTGCACCTCCGCGGGATCCGCGGTTGCGCTCACCGACCAACCTCCATGGACTCGGTGCCCCCCAGGGGCCTGTCTGCGGTAGTTCACACAGCCTAGGCCAGGTGCGCAAGCTCCTAGGAGCATCTGATGGAACGAAACTTGCCGCCGCCGTCAGCCAGGCAGAAACGACAACCGCACCTGCCGGTGCGCATTATCCCGGTTCGTATCGACCAGCACTACGGACTGCCAGGTGCCAAGCGCGAGCTGCCCGGACAGTACGGGGATTGTCGCGTGCGGTGGAAGGAATGCCGGGAGTACGTGGTCGCGGCCGTGACCCGGCGAGCCGTGCCGGTGGTGCCATCGGTCGTCGGCCGGCAGTAGATCCCGCAGGGTGGCCAGCAGATCGTCGTCGGTACCGGCCCCGGTCTCGACTATGGCCAAACCCGCGGTGGCATGCGGCACCCACACATGGAGAAGCCCCTCCGCGTCCGGTCCGAACTCGGCGACGAATCGCTCGCACTCCCCGGTCAGGTCGTGCACGGTCTCGAATCGCCCGGTAGATACCTCGACAGTCCGGCTGATCATGCGGGCTAGGGTTAGCCGCCCGCCGGCTTCGCTGATCCGCTGGGCTCGACGACGGCGTCCGGGCCGGGGAAAACCAGGCCGGTATGGCCGTCCTCGAACTGCACCAGGAACGGCGGCCCACCGTCGGGACCGCGGACCTCGAGGATCTCGCCGGTACGATCGCGCTCCCCCACGGTGTTCCCGTGAACGTGCAGGCGATCACCAACGCTTGCTCGCATTCCTTGCCTCCATCTCCTGGCGACATCCGCTCGATGCCCAGCCTGACCCGATCCAGCGCGTCCGTCGAGGGGTTACCGATGGCGACCGGTGGTTACCGACGAGTAGAGATGACGAGTAGCCGGGCGGCGGGGGACGATGTACGGGAAAAGGATGACTTCGGGCGTCCGCACTTGTCGACGAAGGGCGCCCATGACAAGACAGGATCGCACGTGGCTTCTGCACGCGAGCGCTTTTCGATCATCAGCGACGGTCTCCCCAGCCAGCTTCCCGACATCGACCCGAGCGAGACGGCCGAGTGGCTGGAGTCGCTTGACGCGGCAATCCGCGACGGCGGCCGCGGGCGGGCCCGCTATCTCATGCTCCGGCTGCTGGAGCGGGCAAGGGAGCGCCAGGTCGGGGTGCCCGGTCTGCGAAGCACCGACTACATCAACACGATCCCGCCGGACCGGGAGCCGTGGTTCCCCGGCGACGAGTACATCGAACGGCGGATCCGGGCCTACATCAGATGGAACGCCGCGATCATGGTCTCGCGGGCGAACCGCCCCGATCTCGGCGTCGGCGGTCACATCGCGACCTACGCCTCGGCGGCCAGCCTTTACGAGGTCGGCTTCAACCACTTCTTCCGCGGCAAGGATCATCCGGGCGGCGGCGACCAGATCTTCATCCAGGGCCACGGCTCCCCCGGCATCTACGCCCGCGCGTTTCTCGAGGGCCGGCTGACCGCGGATCAGCTGGATGGATTCCGCCAGGAGCTGTCGCACCCGGGCGGCGGTCTGCCGTCCTACCCGCACCCGCGGCTAATGCCCTGGTTCTGGGAGTTCCCGACGGTGTCGATGGGCCTGACCGCGCTCAACGCGATCTACCAGGCCCGGTTCAACCGATACCTGCACAACCGCGGGATCAAGGACACCGGCCAACAGCGGGTATGGGCATTCCTCGGCGACGGCGAGATGGACGAGCCGGAGTCGCTGGGCGCGATCGGGCTGGCCGCCCGCGAGGAGCTGGACAACCTCACGTTCGTGATCAACTGCAATCTGCAGCGGCTCGACGGCCCGGTGCGCGGCAACGGCAAGATCATTCAGGAGCTGGAGTCGGAGTTCCGCGGCGCCGGCTGGAACGTCATAAAGGTGATCTGGGGCCGGGACTGGGACCCGCTGCTGGCCAAGGATGTCGACGGCGTGCTGGTCAACAAGATGAACACCACGCCGGACGGCCAGTTCCAGACCTACTCGGTGGAGAACGGCGCCTACATCCGGGAGAACTTCTTCGGCGACGACCCGCGGCTACGCAAGATCGTGGAATCGCTCGGCGACGACGACCTGCAGCGACTGTCCCGCGGCGGGCACGACTACCACAAGGTGTACGCGGCCTTTAAAGCCGCCACCGAGCACACCGGGCAGCCAACCGTGATCCTGGCCAAGACCATCAAGGGCTGGACGCTGAAGAGCTTCGAGGCGCGCAACGCGACGCATCAGATGAAGAAGCTCACCAAGATCGACCTGAAGGAGTTCCGGGACCGGCTGTACCTGCCGATCACCGATGCCGAGCTCGAGGCCGAGCTGCCGCCGTACTACCACCCCGGCGAGGACTCCGACGAGATCCAGTACATGCTCGAGCGGCGCCGCCAGCTCGGCGCCTTCCTACCCGAGCGCCGGATCACCGCCAAACCGGTCAAGTTGCCCGGTGACGCGACGTACGGGGAGCTGAAGAAGGGCTCCGGCAAGCAGAAGATCGCCACGACGATGGCCTTCGTCCGGCTGCTCAAGGACCTCATGCGGGACAAGGAGATCGGCAAGCGGTTCGTGCCGATCATCCCGGACGAGGCACGCACGTTCGGCATGGACTCGCTGTTCCCGACCGCGAAGATCTACTCCCCGTGGGGACAGCGGTACGAGGCGGTCGACCGCGAGCTGCTGTTGTCGTACAAGGAGTCCGAGGCCGGCCAGCTGCTGCACGAGGGCATCAGCGAGGCCGGTGCGATGGGTTCGGTGATCGCCGCGGGTACGTCGTATGCCACCCACGGCGAGCCGATGATCCCGGTCTACATCTTCTACTCGATGTTCGGCTTCCAGCGCACCGGCGACTCGATCTGGGCGTTCGCGGATCAGCTCGGGCGCGGGTTCCTGCTCGGCGCGACCGCGGGCCGCACCACGCTCAACGGCGAGGGGTTGCAGCACGAGGACGGACACTCCCTGCTGCTGGCCTCGACCAACCCGGCCTGTGTCGCGTACGACGCCGCCTGGGCGTACGAGCTGTCCTACATCGTGCAGGACGCACTGCGCCGGATGTACGGCAGCAGCGAGGAGCACCCGCACGGCGAAGACATCTTTTACTACCTCACCGTCTACAACGAGCCGTACCTGCAGCCGGCCGCGCCGCCCGACCTGGACGTGGACGGCCTGTTGCAAGGCCTGTACCGGTATCAGCCCGCGCCGGATGGCGCGCGCGAAACGGACGGGTCCGACAACCGGCCGCGCGCGCAAATCCTCGCGTCGGGTCCGGCCATGCAGTGGGCGTTGGATGCGCAGCGGATGCTCGCCGAGGACTGGGGCGTCGCCGCCGATGTGTGGTCGGCCACCTCTTGGACGGAGCTGCGGCGCGAGGCGCTCGCCTGCGACGCGCACAACCTGCTGCATCCGGGCGAGCCGGCCCGGGTGCCATACGTGACCCGGGCGCTGCTGAACGCGCCCGGCCCGGTGCTCGCGGTCAGCGACTGGATGCGCGCGGTGCCTGACCAGATCGCGCAGTGGGTGCCCGGTGACTACAGCTCGGTCGGCACCGACGGGTTCGGCCGGTCGGACACCCGAGGCGCGCTGCGCCGGTACTTCCACGTGGACGCGCACTCGATCACCGCGGCGGTTCTGCAGGAGCTGGCGCGGCGCGACGAGGTGAGCTCCGAGATCGCCAGGGACGCGGTCGATAAGTACCAGCTGCTCGACGTCTCGGCTGCGCCGCGCGGTGAGACCGGCGGCGAAACCTGATCCGCCGGCTCCGTTTTCATGATCAGGGGCCCATGGTGCCGGATTACGGCATCCCGCGCCCCTGATCACGGTTCGTGCGACCTCGCTCCTGCGCCGTGTGCTCCACAGACACCTCAGGCATGGCAGGTGTGGAACCGAGCGCGGGCGGCTAGCGTCGGACCGGTAGGAAGACCGGAGGGTAACGCCATGCTCACGCACCGCACCTGGTCCGGCATCGTCGCGCTGCCGGTCGCCGTGGTCGCCGTCCTGCTCCTCGCCGGTTGCGCTTCCGTCGGTTCGGACTCGGGAGACTCCGACAGCGCCGCGAGCTCGGCACCCGGCTCCAGCTCGCCGAGCACGCAGCCGCCCACCGGCGAGCCAACCGAGTCCCCGGTTAGCGTCCGCGGCACCGTGGTCGCCGGCGTCGAGGCGGGTTGCCTGATGCTGGGAGACTACCTACTGGTCATCTCAGATCCGGCCGACAATCAGGTGCTGCAACCGGGCGCCAACGTCGAGGTCACCGGGCGGCCCAAGCCTACGATGATGACGATCTGCCAGCAGGGCACGCCCCTGATCGTGAGCTCCGCACGCGCGCTCTAGTCAGCCCGCACGCGCGCTCTAGTCAGCCACACGCCAGTCAGCGCCAGCCGCCGTCCAGGCGTACAACGCATCGGGCGTGCGCTCCTGGTTGCCGGCCCCGTCGGTCTGTTTGACCAGTACGAAACCGCGTCGCTCGTAGAACGTCCGGGCCCGCCGGTTGCGCTGGAACACCCACAGCTCCAGCCGATCTCGCCCCGAGCGCGCCGCCTCCAGCAGCGCACCGCCGACGCCGCGCCCCTGCCACTCCGGAGCGATGTACAGGTGATTCAGCATGTCGCCGCCGACGGCGGCGAAGCCCACCGGTTCGCCGTTCGCCTCGGCCACCCAGACCTGCTGGTGCACGAGCACCGTGCCGGCCATGTACGCCACGACATCGTCCAGCGGCTGGAGGACCGGCAACCAAGGCATCGCCGCGGTACGGGACTCCACGTGGATGGTGGCCAGTGCGGCGGCGTCCGAGAGCCGTCCGGCGCGCAGCGTTATTCCGGTCATCGGCGACCCGCCGCCTCCGCGGCCCAGCTGAGCAGACGATCGGCCGGCCAGGTGTTGACGATACGGTCGATCGGCACGCCGCAGGCCGCCGCCCGCTCGCAGCCGTACGGCTGCCAGTCCAGCTGGCCAGGCGCATGCGCGTCGGTGTCCAGCGAGAACAGGCAGCCGGCCTCCACCGCGAGCCGGAGCAGCCGCTTCGGCGGGTCGAGCCGCTCCGGCCTGGAATTGATCTCGACCGCTACCCCGAACCGCTCGCACGCGGCGAAGACGATCTCCGGGTCGAACTGAGACTCCGGCCGCCGGCCGCGCCCACCGGTGATCAATCGCCCGGTGCAGTGCCCGAGCACGTCCACGAACGGGTTGGCCACCGCCGCCACCATCCGGTGAGTCATCTCGTCGGCCGGCATTCGCAACTTCGAGTGCACGCTGGCCACCACGACGTCCAACCGGCCGAGCAGCTGGGGCGACTGGTCGAGCCCACCGTCCTCGAGGATGTCCACCTCGATCCCGGTCAGCAGCCGGAACGGTGCCAGCCTGGCCTGCAGCGCCTCGATCACCTCGAGCTGCTCGCGCAGTCGCTGCGGCGACAGGCCGTTGGCGACGGTGAGCCGGGGCGAATGGTCGGTCATCGCCAGATAGTCGTGACCCAGCGCACGAGCGGTCGCGGCCATCTCGTGGATCGGGCTGCCGCCGTCCGACCAGTCCGAGTGGCTGTGCAGATCGCCACGCAGGGCCGCCCTGATCTCGGTGCCGCCCTCGGCGACCGGCCGGCCTCCGGTCGCTTCCAGCCGGCGCAGGTAGACCGGCTCCTCGCCGGCCAGCGACTCACTGATGGTGCGAGCGGTCACCTCCCCAATCCCGCGCAGCTCACGCAGCGTGCCCGCGGCGGACCGGGCCAAGATCTCTTCGGCGGGCAACCCCGAAAGGGTGGCCGAGGCGGTGCGGAACGCGCGTACCCGGTAGGTCGGCTCGAGCGTTCGCTCGAGCAGGAACGCGATCCGATCGAGATCGGCAATCGGGTCCCTCGGCTCGGTCATCGCGACAGCCCTTCCAGCACGCCCCCATCTTGGCCCATCGGGGGAATGAGCGACGGCGCACAGCGATGATCGAGGCATCAGCACAAATCGTCTAACGTTTGGCTCATGCGTCCCCGAGCTGCGACGGTTCGCCGACTCGAGCGGTCCATCGGCACGCTCGCGTCTGCGGCGATCGCCCGG
>DATFRM010000054.1:0-4499 GCA_035263265.1 Actinomycetes bacterium | reverse complement strand
GCAACCATCTCGCTCGAGCCCTTGGCTACCCGGGGCCGCGCGGGCGACCGGGATGACGGCCGGCCAGAGCCGGTCGATCGGGTGGAGCCACCAGACCGGGTGGAGCCACCAGACCGGGTGGAGCCACCAGACCGGGTGGAGCCATCAGACCGGGTGGAGCCGGCAGACCGGGTGGAACCAGCAGACCGGGTGGAGCCGGCAGACCGGGTGGAACCAGCGGACCGGCCAGTGCCGGCAGAACGCGACGAACCGCCGGCTCCGGCCGTACGACGGGTCGTCGCTGAAGCCCGGCGCGCCGCCGGGTGACCGGTGCGGTCCTTCGCGGCCGGGGTCGGCTTCTTCCCGCGCAGACCCTTGCGCTTCTGCCCGCCCGAGCCGACTACCGCGCCCTTCTTGCTGCCTTCCTTGCGCCGAGCCCCGCGCCGCTGACTGTTCCCCGCCATCAGCTGCCAGCCCGCAGGCTCCAACGCGGCCCGGCCGCGGTGTCCTCCACGTCGACGCCGGCCTCGGCCAGCTGGTCCCGGATCGCGTCCGCGGCAGCGAAGTCGCGTGCCGCCCGAGCCGCCTCGCGCCGCTCTAGCGCAGCCGCGACCAGCCGGTCCACCACACCCCGCAACGCCGCGTCGCCACCGGCCGGCCGACCGGCAAAGCCGCCCACCCAGTGCGGGTCGAACGGGTCCAGCCCGAGCACTCCGAGCATCGCTCGCACCTGTGCCAGCGACTCCCGTACCGCTTCCTTGTTGGCAGCCGACAGCGCCGTATTCCCGTCCCGCACCGCGGCATGCACGACGGCCAGCGCCTGTGGAACGCCGAGATCGTCGTCCAGCGCTGCCGCGAACTGCGACGGGACCGGCGTCTTCTCGTCCGGGGGATCTCCCTCGCCGACCAGCTCGGCGGCCCGCCGGGCGAAGCCCTCGATCCGGGCCCAGGCGGTCGCAGCCTCCTCCAACGCCGCTTCGCTGAACTCGATATGCGAGCGGTAGTGCGGAGCGGCTAGGTAGTAGCGCAGCACCGCCGGCCGCCAGCGCTGAACCATCTCCGAGACCAGCAGGAAGTTGCCCAGCGACTTGCTCATCTTCTCGCCGGCCTGGGTGACCCAGGCGTTGTGCATCCAGTGCCTGGCGAAGCCGTCGCCGGCCGCCACGGACTGCGCGATCTCGTTCTCGTGGTGGGGGAAGATTAGGTCGATGCCGCCGCCGTGGATGTCGAACGTCGGGCCGAGGTATTTGGTCGCCATCGCCGAGCACTCCAGGTGCCAGCCCGGTCGGCCCGGCCCCCAGGGGGTGTCCCAGTACGGCTCGCCCGGCTTGGCCGCCTTCCACAGCGTGAAGTCCCGCGGATCGCGCTTGTGCGTATCGACGTCGGTGTCCTCGGCCGCCAGCATGCTGTCCAGCCGCTGCCCGGACAGTGCCCCGTAATCCGGATACGAGGCGACGTCGAAGTACACGTCGCCGCCGTCGGCGTACGCGTGTCCGCGCTCGATCAACCGGCGTATCAGCGCGATCATCTCCGGCACGTGCCCGGTGGCGCGCGGTTCCAGTGTCGGTGGGCGGCAGCCAAGCACGTCGTACGCCCACGAGAACGCGCGCTCATTTCGCTGCGCAACCTGCCAGAACGGCACGCCCTCCGCGGCCGCCTTGCGCAGCACCTTGTCCTCGATGTCGGTGACGTTGCGGATGAACGTGACGGTGTAGCCGCGGTAACTCAGCCACCGCTGCAGGATGTCGAAATTGATCCCGGAGCGGATGTGGCCGATGTGCGGGGGCGCCTGCACGGTCGCGCCACACAGGTAGATCGAGACCTGGCCCGGAACGAGCGGGACGAAGTCACGAACGGCCCTGGTGGCGGTGTCGTACAGGCGGATTGTCATGCGTCCAAGCGTAGCGGCACCGGAGCATCGTGATCATGCGAGTCGGCCGGGCCGGCAACGCCCGCTGGCCCTTGCTAATCCCGTCGATGATCCGCCAGAATCCGCCGGACCGCCGACACAACGAGCCCGGGCGGCTTAGCGAGTAGGACCGCCAACAATCCGAATGCGGGGATTCTGTAGCAGCGGGAACGGCCTAGGGCCGGAAGTAGACCACTGCGGTTGCGATCGCGGCTACGCCCTCGCCGCGGCCGGTTAGACCAAGCCCGTCCGAGGTGGTTGCGGACACCGTGACCGGCGCGTCGATCGCCTCCGATAGGGCCTGCTCGGCATCGGCACGGCGAGCGGCCAGCTTGGGCCGGTTGCCGATGACCCCGATCGCCACGTTGCCGATGTCGAAGCCCTGAGCCCGCACCCGGCGTGCCGTCTCCGCCAGCATCGCGACGCCGGCCGCTCCGGTCCAGTCCGGCTCGTCGGTGCCGAAGTTCGAGCCCATGTCACCGAGACCCGCGCCGGACAATAACGCGTCACAGGCAGCGTGCGCGGCGACGTCCCCGTCCGAATGCCCGGCCAGCCCTGAGTCCTCGTCGGGCCATGGCAACCCGGCCAGCCACATCGGCCGTCCGGACTCGAACCGGTGCACATCGACACCGAGTCCGACCCGGACGCCACCGGCGCCAGTCATCGGGTGCTCTCCAGCCGCCGGCGAGCAACCAGCGCCTCGGCGAGCACCAGATCGATCGGGCGAGTCACCTTGAACGCCTCCTCATGCCCGGCGATGACCTGAACCGCTACCCCGAGACCTTCGACCAAACCCGCATCGTCAGTGCTGTCTTGCGGCCCATCTGCCGCCTTCGCGTGCGCCTCCTCCAGCACTGACCGGCGAAAGCCCTGCGGAGTCTGCACGCTGCGCAGCGCGGCCCGGTCCAGGGTGTCGGTGACCCGCTCCTGCAAATCAACCGCCTTGACCGTGTCGGTGACCGGGAGCGCGGGCACCACGGCGTCGGCTCCGTCCCACACCGCGCGCACGACCGCGTCCACCAACTCCACCGGTACCAGCGGGCGGGCCGCGTCGTGTACCAGCACTACCTCGGCCTGTGTGGGCAGCGCGGACAAACCAAGCCGGACCGACTGCTGCCGGGTGGCGCCGCCGGCGACCACCGATACGGTCGCTCCCAGCTGATCTTCGGGAAGCAGCTCGCGGACCTCGGCTACCGACTCGGGTGGGGCGACCACGACGACCAGGTCGACCGATGGTGACTGAGCCAGCGAGTGCACGGCCCGGACAAGCATCGGCACCCCGGCCAACGCTCGCAACGCCTTGGGGGTGCCAGGTCCGAGCCGTTCGCCTCGACCGGCTGCGGGGACGATCGCGACCGCTTTCAACGGCTCATCGACCCTCGGTGAGTAGGAACAGGCGCGCGGGAAGGAGAGCTAGGAGGCGAGAACCTCGTCAAGGATGGCCTCGGCCTTGTCCTCGTTCGTGTTCTCGGCGAGGGCGAGCTCGCTGACCAGAATCTGCCGCGCCTTCGCCAGCATCCGCTTCTCACCGGCGGACAGCCCGCGGTCACGCTCGCGGCGCCAGAGGTCCCTGACCACCTCGGCCACCTTGATCACGTCACCGGAGGCGAGCTTCTCCAGATTGGCCTTGTACCGACGGGACCAGTTCGTCGGCTCCTCGGTGTGTGGGGCGCGCAACACTTCGAACACCCGGTCGAGTCCATCCTGACCGACGACGTCACGAACCCCGACCAGATCGGCGTTGTCGGCTGGCACCCGAACGGTAAGGTCCCCCTGTGCGACCTTGAGCACAAGATAGGTCTTGTCCACGCCCTTGATCGATCGCGTCTCGATAGCCTCGATCAGGGCGGCCCCGTGATGCGGATAGACAACCGTCTCGCCGACTGTGAACGTCATCTGGCAGGCACCCCTTCCGTGGACTGCCAGTCTACCATGCGCGCGGACCGGCTCGATGCACGTTTGCCCAGGTCAGCGGCCTAGTTGGCGGGATTTCGGGACTTGACAAATCGCCATCTTTGCGCCAGCGAAGCCGCGGCAACACGTCTGACCAGCGGTTATGCCAAGCTACTCGAGCCGCGTGGCGATACCGCCATCAGTAGCGATCATTGCTTACGAATGCCCGCGTTCCCGCCATACTGCCGCGCATGGGATCTTCGCCGGGCCGGGCGCCGGCTGGACTGATTCAGGCCGCGCACCCGCTGCCATGCCTGGCCGTCGCGAGCATCGCCGCGGGCTTCGCCGCGACCTCCGGACGCAGCGCGCTGGACTGCCTTGCCATCGGCGGCACCGTTCTCGCCAGCCAGCTGGCGATCGGCTGGGACAACGACTATCTCGACCGGGATCGGGACACCGCGGTCGGCAGGCGGGACAAGCCGCTGGTGACCGGGGCGGCATCGGCCGGCACGGTTCGCGCTGCCTCGCTGACCGCCGCCGTGGGCTTCCTCGTCTCGCTGACCTGGTATCCGATCGGGGCTGCCCTGGCTGCGGTGCTCGCAGCGGCAGCCGCGGCCGGTTACAACCGCGGGTTGAAGGCCACCCCGCTGTCGCCGCTGCCGTACGCGGTCAGCTTCGGGCTGCTGCCCGCCTTCGTCACGTTGAGCGACGATCCGGC
>DATFRM010000053.1:0-2633 GCA_035263265.1 Actinomycetes bacterium | reverse complement strand
GCCCGCATCGATCGGCGTGCGGTAGGCGATCTTGCGAACCTGCTCCGCGAATCGCTGTAGCTCGCGTTCGAAGTCGCCTACCGGCCACGCCGTTCCCTCGGCCTCCTCCGTGGCAGCCGTTGCTGTCCCTGCTGGAGTAGCGGCCCGATCCGACCGCGACTCGGCGGGGCCGGGTGCGGTGGTTGGGCCGGTCGGGGGCGTAGGACCGGGTGGGGTCGTTGGGTTGGGCTGAGCGACGGGACCATGTGGCGTGGTCGGGCCGGGCTGGGCCGCGGGTCCAGGCCGCTCGGCGCGTCCAGGCTCGGCCAGCACCGACCAATCGCCCCACCAGTCCTGCAGGCTCGTCCGGTCCGGCCGCCGCTCGTCCCGCAGCTGTCGGGCGGTTTGCTTGAGCTGGTCGCGCAACTCCCGCAACGAGTCGCGCACCTCGCCGCGAATCTCGTCCGCGACTCCGATGATGTTGTCGCGTAGCTCCTGCTCGAGCTCGATGAGCTCGCCCTCCCGCCGGTCCAGTTCGGCCCGCCCGGCGTCGGTGAGCTCGTACACCTTCCGGCCGCCGTCGCCCTGGGTAAGCCGAACCAAACCTTCCTGCTCGAGCCGCTGCAGTCGTGGGTAGATCGTCCCGGCAGACGGCGCATACATGCCCAGCGTGCGGTCTTCCATCAAGCGGATGACCTCGTACCCGTGCTTGGGCCCGTCGTCGAGGAGCTTGAGCAGGTAGAGCCGAAGCCGGCCGTGTCCGAACCAGGCGCTCATACGATGTCATCAACCTCTCGGCGCAGCAGCGTGATGCTTCCCGACACGGTGTCGGCGGCCAGCCGGCCGGATCCCGCACCGAGCGTGCCGTCTAGTACCCGCATTCCGGGCAGTTGCCAGCTCGAGCCGCCCGAATCGGGTAGATCGGCCTTGAGCGTGCCGGTCGTGCTGTGCAGCTTGACCCGCAGATCGGCATCCTTGGGGACCCGAACGGTCAGCGACCCAGACGTGCTGTGTGCCCGGATGTTCTGAACGGAGGGATCGACCACGTCGATCAGAATCGATCCGGACACGGTCTGAGCGTCCACCGACTCGCCGGTCAGGTCGGCCAGGGTGAGTCCACCCGAGATCACGTTGACTCGCAGATCGCCGTCGATGCCGGCGGCCTCGACCGAACCTGAGATGTTCCGGACCGACACTCGCCCGGCCAGTCCGGACAGCGTGATCTCGCCGCTGACGTTCTGGACCTCGGCGCCGGCCCGCAGCCCCGACAGCATAAGAGTGGAGCTGACGGCACCGAGGTCGACTGAGCAGTCGCGCGGCACGGCGAGCGAGATGGTCGCCTCGTGCCGGCGGAAGCCGAACTTCTTGACCCAGCGCAGTACACCTGGGCGGTCGTCTGCCTCGTCGTAGCCGATGAACAGCTCGCCTCGGTCACTGAGCCGGACCTGAAGCGGTCGGCCCTTGATCGATGAGACCTCCAGCCGCGGCTCGCTGTCGGTACCGACAATGTTGAGGCTGCCGGCGATCAGCCTGGTCCGCACCGTTCGGACGCCGCCCAGCGCGATGGTCTGCGGCTCGTTGATTTCCCACGTACTACTCATTGCCCTACCCCTTCGGAATGGCCGGATCCCGACCGCTCGGCTATCGCGATATATCGCGTCTGCATGACTTAAGATATATCGCGATAGCCAGCTGTCAAGAGGGTAGCGGTGACAGGCGCGTCGAGCAGGGGTACTGCGAGTCTGAGCGGGCTGTCTGAACAGTCCGCTGGTCTAGGGGATCGGCCCAGGCCGGACCATGCTGGTATGCCGCTGGCCGGGATCCGGCGGACGGCCTGAAGGCGACCGCATTGGCAAAGGGCGGCGGCCCGGGAATGGGCTCGGACGGACCGGCTCTAGGCGGCTGGCAGCGCCTCGCCGAGGAGCGCGCCGTCTCGCAGCTCGAGCACCCGATCGGCGAGGTTGAGCAGCGCCGGGTCGTGCGTGGCCACGATCGCGGTCACGCCCTGGGTGCGTACGAGCGCCTGGATCAGCTGCATGATCTCGCGCCCGGTCTGCGAGTCGAGCTGTCCGGTCGGCTCGTCCGCGATGAGGAGCCGAGGCCGATTCGCCAGTGCGCGGGCGATCGCGACCCGCTGCTGCTGCCCTCCGGACAGCTCGTACGGCCGCTGGTTGGCGTGCGCCTGCAGCCCGACCAGCGCGAGCAGCCGGCGCACCCGCTCCTCCCGCTCGTCGCTGGCAATGCGGGCCAGCCGGAGCGGTACCCCGACGTTCTCGGCTGCGGAGAGCACCGAGATCAGGCCGAACGACTGGAACACGAAGCCCAGGGTTTCCCGCCGCAGCTGCAGCAGGCCGGCCTCGTCCAGCGAGGTAACCTCCTGGCCGTCGACCAGTACTCGGCCGTCGTCCGGGGTGTCGAGACCGCCGATCAGGTTGAGCAGCGTGGTCTTGCCGGAGCCGGACCGGCCCTGGATGGCGACCAGGTGCCCGGCCTGCACCTCGAAGCTCACCGATTTCAGCGCCCGAACCTCCACCTGCCCAGTGCGGTAGGTCTTGGTCAAACGCTCGACGAGAATCATCGGATCGGTGGTTGCCGCCATCACCGGCTCTCCCTCCGGCCGTCCCCCGGACGGCCGTCTTGGCCATCGCTGTCCG
>DATFRM010000052.1:0-9328 GCA_035263265.1 Actinomycetes bacterium | reverse complement strand
TCATCGACGGTCGCAAATGGTGGTCCTCCGGCGCGATGGACCCGCGCTGCGAGATCTTCATCGTGATGGGCAAGACCGACCCGGACGGCCCACGGCACCGGCAGCAGAGCATGATCCTGGTGCCGCGCGACACGCCCGGAGTCCGGATCCGGCGCGGTATGCGGGTGTTCGGCTACTCGGACGGCGCACACGGCGGGCACGCAGAGATCGACTTCGACGGGGTACGGGTACCCGCGAGCAACCTGATCGGCGGGGAAGGCGATGGCTTCGCGATCGCCCAGGGCCGGCTCGGCCCCGGCCGGATCCACCATTGCATGCGGTTGATCGGAATGGCCGAGCGCGCCCTCGAGCTGATGTGCCGGCGGGCGCTGGACCGGGTCGCGTTCGGTCGCCCGCTGGCCGCGCATGGCCTGGTGGCCGGCTGGATCGCCGAGGCCCGGGTTCGGATCGAGCAGGCGCGGCTGCTCGTGCTCAAGACCGCTTGGCTGATGGACACGGTCGGGAACAAGGGCGCGCACACCGAAATCCAGGCGATCAAGATCGCGACACCGGCGATGGCCGAGTGGGTGCTGGACAAGGCCATCCAGGCCCACGGCGGGGCCGGGGTCAGCCAGGACTTCCCGCTGGCCCAGATGTGGGCGGCGGCGCGCTCGCTGCGGATCGCGGACGGCCCGGACGAGGTGCACCTGATGTCGCTCGCCCGGCGCGAACTCGACCGCTACGGCGGCTAACCGGCCCCCCAATCTGGATCATTACCGATGTTCTGCCCAGTTGGTCACCCACCTTGGGGATTTGTCTGCGCAGAACACCAGTAATGATCCAGTTCGGGGTGGCGCAGGCAGGCGGGGGCGATCAGGCCGGGGCGATCAGGCCGGCGCGATCAGGCGGCGGCGGGACGGCCCCAGTCGGGATGGCGACCGAGGTAGGCCACCAGCCGGTCGCCGGCCGGAGCGCCTGGTGACACCGGGACACGTGGGCCGAACCGGCTCAGCCGGTCGGCGTCGGACACGAACAGCGGACACAGCTCCAGCAGCTCATCGGCCAGCGCCGGCGGGATGGCGCGGTCCTGACCACAGGCCCGGGATACATCCCAGCCGTGCACGGCGACCTCGATCGCAGCCGTGGCGACAAGGACCATCGGGGTAAGCCTCCGATCAGCGATCGTGACCTGGCCGGGATCGACTGCGTTGACCCAGGCGCCGAGCATCTGGCAGCCGCGGTTGCGTAGCACGCCGACCGGATCGTGCTCCGGATCGCCGTAGTCGCCGGCCAGGTCGGCGGCGACCCGCGGATGGAGCTCGACCTCACCGGCTGCGATCGCCTCGTGCATCGCCAGCAGCGAGTCGTTCATGTGCCGCAACAGCGCTCGCAGGTCCCAGCCCGCACACGGAGTCGGGTTCGACATCGCCGCCGGTGTGACCAGCGTCAGGCTGCCAAGCGTGTATCCGAACGCCCGCTCGAGTAGGCCGATCCCGCCGGTGAGCGCGCTAACCGGCGCGTGCCCGGTCATCAGGATCCGGCGTCTGCCGGCACCGGTGGCAGCGTCGAGGGCAGGCCGAACGTGGCGAACAGGTCCAGATCGAAGAACGAGGTCACGTGCCCGATGCGTGTCCCGGTCAGCGTGAGCACGTTCAGCTGGAACGGCTTCCAGGCACCCTCGTCGAGGATGTACATCGCGAATCCAGGCTGACCGTTGGACTCGATCGGCAGCAGCCGCAGCTCCCCGGGACCGGCCGGGCAGTGCTGGTCGACCAGCCGGCCGATGTCGAACGGGCCCTGATACCAGCCGATGAACGGCGGCATCTCCCAGACCGCGTCCTCGGTGAACAGCGTGACCAGGCTGGAAATGTCCTTGTTCTCCAGCGCCTGCACGTACCGGCCGAGCAGCTCGCGGCGGTCCGGCTCGGTCGGCTCGGTGATCTCATCTGCGCTGAGCCCGGCCTGGTCGAGCTGGGCGCGGGCCCGCTGCAACGAGCTGTTGACCGCCGCGGTCGAGGTGTCGAGCATACCGGCGACCTCGGCCGCCGGCAGGCCGAGCACCTCCCTGAGCACGAGCACCGCCCGCTGCCGCGGCGGCAGGTACTGCAGCGCGGCTACGAACGCGAGCCGCACGCTCTCCCGATCGGCCACGACGGCGGCCGGGTCGGCGGCCGGATTGTCGGTGCCGATCCCGACCAGTGCATCCGGTACCGGTTCCAGCCAGAGCACCTCGGTCTGCTCGACCAGTGGGGCGGTCGGATCCGAGCTGGGATGGCCGAGCCCGGTCGGAAGCGGCCGCCGATTGCGGCTCTCTAGCGCGGTCAGGCAGGCATTCGTCGCGATCCGGTACAGCCAGGTGCGCACCGACGACCGGCCTTCGAAGCCGTGGAACGAGCGCCAGGCCCGCAGGAACGTCTCCTGTACCAGGTCTTCGGCTTCGTGCACCGAACCGAGCATCCGGTAGCAGTGCGCCAGCAGCTCCCGCCGATAACGGTCACTGACCTCGGTAAACGTGTCCTCGACCAGCTGTTCGGCCATTCGGTTCGCTCCCTGTTCGGCGCTGCTACTTCGACCCTAGGCGGTGACCCGGGTCCTCGCGAGGCCCGCCCGTGGCGGGAGGTCCGCCCCGTGGCCGGCCCACCCGTCTAGATACAGACCGCACAGCTCGCCAGAACTCATCGCTCTCGGCTCGATGACTTTCCGTGCCGTGTGGGGTCGGTACAGACGAGATCGAAACCCGAACCACCAGACGGAAGGACGACATCATGTCCGACACGGCTGCGGTCGCCGTACGGCCCTCTTTCGCCGTGGAGCTCACTCGGTCCCGCTGGGCCGCGCTCGGCGTGCTCTGCACCGGCATGCTGATGATCGTCCTGGACGCCACGGTGGTGAATGTCGCGCTGCCGGCGATCCAAGCCGACCTCGGCTTCTCCCAGGCCGGGCTCGCGTGGGTGGTCAACGCGTACCTGATCGCGTTCGGCGGCTTGCTGTTGCTGGCCGGCCGGCTGGGTGATCTGATCTCCAGGCGCGGAGTCTTCCTCGCCGGTCTGTCTGTATTCACGATCGCCTCGCTGGCGTGCGGCCTCGCGCCCGACCAGGAGATGCTGATCGCGGCCCGGTTCATCCAGGGTGTCGGCGGCGCGCTGACCTCGGCGGTCATCCTTGGCATGATCGTCACCCTGTTCCCTGAGCCGCGCGAGCAAGCCAAGGCGATCGGCTTCTACGCGTTCGTCGCCTCGGCCGGCGGCTCGATTGGTCTGCTCGCCGGCGGCGTACTGACCCAGGCGATCAGCTGGCACTGGATCTTCTTCATCAACATTCCGGTCGGCGTGGCCACCGGTGTGCTGGGACGCCGGCTGCTGGACAAGGACACCGGTCCCGGGTTCGGCCAGGGCGCCGACGTGGTCGGCGCGGCGCTGATCACCGTGGCGCTGGTGACCGGCATCTACACGATCGTCGAGCCGGCGGCCAAGCAGGGCTGGGGGGCCGGCCAGACGCTCGGGCTGGGCGCCGCGTCCGTCGCGCTACTGATCGCGTTCGTGATTCGCGAGGCAACCGCTCGCAACCCGCTGGTTCCGCTGCGGATCTTCCGGTCCCGGGCTGTCACCGGAGCGAACCTGATCCAGGCGCTGGCCATCGGCGGACTGTTCGGGATGTTCTTCCTCGGCGTGCTGTATGTACAGCAAGTGCTTGGCTACGACGCACTGGACACCGGCCTGGCGTACCTGCCGACCACGCTCGTGATGGGCACCATGTCGGTGCGGTATGCGGATCGGTTGATCATGCGATACGGCGCCTGGTGGACGCTGGTGCCGGGGCTGCTGCTGGTGGCGGCCGGCCTTGGCCTGTTCGCCCGGGTTCCGGTGGAGGGCAGCTACCTGGTCGACATCCTGCCGTCGATGATCCTCATCGGGGTCGGCGTCGGAGTGTGTTTCCCGGCCCTGATGACGCTGGCCATGTCCGGTGCGACGGCACAGGACGCCGGACTCTCCTCCGGCCTGGTGAGCACCAGCGCGGAAGTCGGCGCGGCAGTGGGGCTGGCCGTGCTGGCCACGCTGTCGGCGGCGCGGACCGAGGACCTGCTGGGGCGCGGGGTCGCGCCCGCCGAGGCGTTGACCCAGGGCTACCACACCGGTTTCTGGGCTGCGGGCGTCCTGATCGTGCTGGCGCTTGTCGTGGCGGTGGGCGTGCTGCGTCCGGACCGGGTAAGCGCCCGGTGACCGGCCACGGCGACAAACCGGTGCGCATGATCTTCATAAACCTGCCGGTCAGGGATGTGAATGCGGCCCGAGAGTTCTTCACCAAGCTCGGCTTCAGCTTCAACCTGGAGTTCTGCGACGGCGACAGCGCCTGCATGGTGGTTGACCACAGCATCTACGTGATGCTGCTGGCCTGGGATCGGTTCGCGGATTTCATCACCGGGGAGATCAGCGATGCGACCAGGTTCACCGAGGTGCTGCTCTGCATTACCGCGGACAGCAAGGACGAGGTGGACCGCATGGTCGCCACCGCGATCGCAGCGGGCGGCCGGCCGTGGAAGCCGTCGTTCGAGGCCGGCTCGATGTACGGCGGCAGCTTCCAGGACCTGGACGGCCACGTCTGGGAGGTCATGTACGCCGCGGAATAAGCGGACTAGTCCTGGCCGGTCTGGTCCAGCTCGGGCTGTTCCGTGCCTGCGTCGTCCAGCGGCTCCGGGCCGGGTTCGGCGAGGCCGAGGCAGGCCAACGCGTCGCGGGTGGTGCCGGGTGGGTACGGCGACTTCCGTACCGCCTCGGCTGCGTCGAGGTCGCCATCCCGCACCTGCTCACACAGAGCGGATAGGGCCGCGAGCTCATCCCGCTGACCGGCCACGAAGTCCCGGCCGACCGGGTCGCCATGCCCGGGCACCGCGGTGCCCCCGCCGAGCAGATCCAAGGCCGCCGTCAGCGTCTTCGGCCACTCCAGCGGGAACGCGTCGTCGCCGATCGCCGGCGGCGAGCCGTTCTCCACTAGGTCACCGGTGAACAGCACATCCGAGTCGGGCACCTGGACGAGCAAGTCGTGGTCGGTGTGCCCACGGCCGAGGTGGGTGAGCACGAGCGGGCGGCCACCGACCGACAGCTCGACCCGATCCCCGTCCAGCGGCTCCGGCAGTACCAGCCGGGCGCTTTCGAGCGCGTCCGCCACCTCGGGACGGCCGCGCTCCCGGTACCGCAGAACCCAGTCCCGCCGGTGGCGCTCGCCGCTGACCCCGGTCAGTGCCCGCACGCAGTGTGCATGCGCCCAGACCGAGGACGGCTGCAGTGCGGCGGTACCGAAGCAGTGGTCGAAGTGCGCATGGGTGACTACGACCACCCACGGCAGCGAGGTCACTTGGCGGATCGCGGCGGCAAGCTCTGCGCCCTGGATCTCGTCACCCCGGGTGTCAATGACCAGGCAACCGGTCGAGCCGAGCACCAGTCCGATGGACAGATCGAGCTCGGCGTAGCGGCGAACCAGTACACCGTCGCCGATCTCGAGCCACCGGGCCTGATCGCTCATGTCGGACCATCATGCCGAGCGGCCCGGACCGACCGGCCGGCAGGTCGCGGGATTGCCGATTTGTTACGCGCGATCACTGTCGGCCTGCTCGGTTCCTGAGCGAGAGTGAGGCTATGACCGGCGAATCCGGGCCATCGCAGGCCGGGCCGCCGTCCCGGGTGAGACGCCCGGGCGGCTGGTTGCTGCCGGCCGCGGTGGCGCTGCTGACGCTGGTCGCGATCGCAGGAGCGGTGGCTCGGCGCGGCCTCGAGCTGGACCAGAACGGGCCTCTGTCGGCGAACCGTGATGCGGTGGTAGCGATCGCGGCCGTGTTCACGGTCGCCAACCTAGTGGTCGTGCTGACCATCGCGGTGATGATGCGCCGCCGCCGGCGGCGCAAGCGGATGCCGGATAGCCCGCCGCTCGAGGAGGTCCCGGTCCCGGCCTGGGTGTTGTGGCTGCGCCGACTGGCGGTGTTCGCATTCTTCTTCCTGCTGCTGGCGCCACTGCTCCTGCTGATCTCCTCACTCGGGCCGACCAAGACCGACGCCGGTGACCGGCACGGCAACGAGCCGCACCTGCCCGACGACATCCTGCCCTCGCTCAGCCCGGCGCAGCGCAACCTGCTTTTAACGCTGACCGTGCTGGGTGCCGTGCTGGCGATACTCGCGCTGCTGCGCCGCGGCGGCCGGCGGATCACCACTCGCACCGCGGTGTTCGACGGGCCGCCGGAGGTGCCCGGCCTGGCCGAGGCGATCAGCGCCGGCGGCAGCGCCTTGCAGGAGCCTTCGGTGGACGCACGCGCCGCGATCATCGCCTGCTATGGGGCGATGGAACGAGTACTGGCCGAGCACGGCGCCGCCCGGGAACTCGCCGATACCCCGGCTGAGCTACTCGATCGGGCCGTGGGCGCCGGGCTGATCCGCAGCGATGCCGCGTTGCGGCTCACCGATCTGTTCCGTGAGGCCAGGTTCTCCAGTCACCCGATGGGTGACCCGGCTCGGGCCGCCGCGACCGCGGCGCTCAGTGAGCTGGCCGATGACCTGTACGCGGTGCGCCGATGACCCGGGCGAAGCGGTGGCGGCTGCCCCTCCCGGACTCGAGGGCGGCCCGCCCGATGGCGATTCTGGTTGGTGCGACCGCGGTGCTGACCACCCTCGGCTGGCTGCTGGCCGGCAGCCTCGGCGCCTTCTGGGTGCCGGCGCTCGCCGCCGGCGCGGCACTGCTCCTGCTCCGGCTCGAGCTGCCCGCGCCGCGCCGCCGACCCCGCCTGCAGCGGCCCGGGCGCCAATTCGACAATCGGGACTTCCCGGCGTACCGGCGAATCGAAGAGTCGCTGATGTGGTCGCGGGTCAGCGCCCGCCACTTCGACCATGCTGCGATGCCGCTGTTGAGCCGGATCGCGGCCACCCAACTCGCCGAGCGGCGGGGCATCGACCCCAACACCGATCCCGCCGCCGCTCGCGCCGCGCTCGGCGACGAGGCGTGGGAGCTGGTGGATCCGCACCGACCGATCTCCGCAGACACCACCGCGCCCGGCGTGACCCGCGCCGCGATGGCCCGGCTGACCGACCGATTGGAACAGCTGTGAGCAGCGAGTACCGCCCCGATGAAACGACCCGGCGAGCGCACGACATCCTCGACGAAGTCGAGCGCGCAGTCGTCGGTAAGCGGCCCGCACTCGAGCTGGTTCTGCTCGGCATCCTCGGCAGCGGCCACATCCTCATCGAGGACCTGCCCGGCCTCGGCAAGACGCTGATGGCGCGCTCGTTCGCGCAGGTGCTCGGCCTGGACTTCACCCGCATCCAGTTCACCCCCGACCTACTCCCGGCCGACGTGACTGGAGCGCCGCTGTACGACCAGCGCAGTGGCGAGCTGGTGTTCCGGGCGGGGCCGGTCTTCACCAACCTGTTGCTGGCCGACGAGATCAACCGGACCCCGCCGAAGACCCAGGCAGCGCTGCTGGAGGCGATGGCGGAGCTACAGGTCAGCGTTGACGGGCAGACCCATCTGCTGCCGAGCCCGTTTGTCGTGCTGGCGACCGACAACCCGATCGAGTACGAGGGCACCTATCCGCTACCGGAGGCCCAGCTCGACCGGTTCATGCTCCGGGTCCGGCTCGGTTACCTCGATCCGAGTGGCGAGGTGGCGATGCTCAAACGCCGGCTGGACCGGGGGAGCGCGCCGCCCAAACTGGATCGGGTCGTGGAGGGCCCGGAGCTGCTGGCCATGCGCGAGTCGCTCGAGCTGGTCCGGGTCGATCCGGACGTCCTCGACTATGTGGTGGCGCTGGTCGGGGCGACCAGGGTGCATCCGCAGGTGGCCGTCGGGGCCAGTCCGCGCGGTGGCCTCGCGCTGGTGGCGCTGTCCCGGGGTCGGGCCGTGCTCGCCGGGCGCGACTACGTGACCCCGGAGGATGTGAAATCCGTCGCGGTGCCGGCGCTCGGGCATCGGATCAGCGTCCGGCCGGAGCTCTGGGTCCGCCGGATCACCGGCGATGACATCGTCGGCGAGCTCCTGAGCTCGGTCGCGACGCCGGCCACCGAGCCGTCGGTGCGGCACCCTACGGGCCTGCGGTGACCTATCAGCTGTCCTGGCGACCGACCGCGCACGCGCGCCGGCTGGCCACGATCGGCCTGCTGGCGCTGGCACCCGGAGTGGCGCTTGGCAAACCCCTGCTCGCGGTCCTGGCCGCGCCGTTTCTGGCGCTGCTGGCGCTCGGCCTGTCCCGGCCGGTCCCGGTGGCCGTCGAGGCATCCGCCGAGCTCGACCAGGATCGCTGCATCGAGGGCGAGGACGTATACATCCGGCTCCGGCTCGATGCCGGCGTGCGGGTCGACCAGCTCCGCGCGGCGTTCGTGGTGCCCGGCACGGTGGACTTCGGCCCGGGCCAGCAGGCCGTGGTGACCCAAGCCGGGGTAGCCGGGATCGACCTGACCGTAACGATCCGGGCCAGGCAGTGGGGGCGGGTCACGATTGGACCGGTTCGGGTCCGGCTGCGCACCGGCGGCAACACCCGCGAGGCGGAGTTCTCGGTACCGGTCGGTCAGCTTGCGGTCTATCCGGAGCCGTCCGCGGCAAAGACCGTGCTCGCCGGCCAGCAGATGCGCAACCGGACCGGCGATCACCCGAGCCGGATGATGGGTGAGGGCATTGAGTTCGCCGGGGTCGCGGAGTATCACGCCGGCGACTCGCAACGCCGGATCAACTGGTCCGCGACCAGCCGCCGCGGCCGGCTGTTCGTCACCAAGTTCGCTCCAGAGCGCGCGGTGGATCTGGTGCTACTGCTGGACGCGCTCTCCGACGTTGGACCGCGCACCAAGTCCAGCCTCGACGCGTCCATCCGTGGGGCGCTCGGGCTGGCCCAGAACTACCTCGCCCATCACGACCGGGTCGGGATCGTGGCACTCGGCGGGATCCTGCGCTGGCTCGCTCCGGACGTGGGCGCGCGCCAGCACTTCAAGATTGCCGAGCAGGTGCTCTCGGTCCGGCTTGACGCGAGCTACGTCGACCCGGACCTGGCCAGGGTGCCGCGCAGTGCGTTGCCGCCGGGTGCGGTGGTCGTGTACTTCACCCCGCTGCTCGATGATCGCGCGGTCGAGGCAGCCCGCGACATCCGCGAGCGTGGCCATCCGCTGCTCGTGGTGGACGTGCTCGGTACCGAGCCGACGCCGATCCGCGGCAGCCGGGACGGACCGCTGGCGTTGCGGCTGTGGCGGCTGGACCGGATCGCGCTGCATCACGGCCTGCGCGCCGCCGGCATCCACGTGGTGGCCTGGGACGGCTCGGTGCCGCTGGACGCCGCGCTGCGCCCGCTGGCCCGAGTACCGCTGCTGGCGAGGTCATCGTG
>DATFRM010000051.1:0-4142 GCA_035263265.1 Actinomycetes bacterium | reverse complement strand
GATCACATGGCTACCGCACTTGTCACCGGAGCCTCCCGCGGGCTGGGCCGCGCCATCGCGACCGGCGTGGCCGAGAGCGGGTGGCAACTCATCCTGACTGCCAGGAACCCCGACGATCTCGCCACCGTGGCCACCGAACTGCGTCGGTGCACGGAGGTGGCGGTGCTAGCCGGCGATCTCACAGATCCGGACTTCCGTAACCGCCTGATCGCGGTCGCCGGCGACCGGCTCGACCTGCTGGTCAACAACGCGGGCATCCTCGGTCCTAGCCCGCAGCCACGACTGGCCGACTACCCGATCGACGTCCTGCGGTCCGTGTACGAGATCAATGTGCTGGCTCCACTCGCGCTGGCCCAGCTGGCCCTGCCGGTGTTGCGAGCGGCGAACGGGGTTCTGGTCAACATCACCTCGGATGCGGCGGTCGAGGGGTACGAGGGCTGGGGCGGCTACGGCTCCGGGAAGGCGGCACTCGAGCAGGCGAGCCGGGTGCTTGCCGCGGAGGAGCCGGACGTCCGCGTCTGGTGGATCGATCCCGGTGATCTGCGCACTCGGATGCACCAGGAAGCATTCCCCGGCGAGGACATCTCGGACCGGCCGCTGCCGGAGACCGTGGTCCCGGCGTTCCTCCGCCTGCTGCACGACCGGCCCGGGTCCGGCCGCTACCGGCTGCCCGAGCTACTCGCCGCCGAGGCCGCCCGATGAGGGTGACCGCGCTCTGGATGCCGCTCGTGGTGGCCGACGCGGCCGGGTTCGAGGCGAGTGCTGGGTTCTACCGCGACCTGCTGGGTCTGGCCGAGGTGGACGGTTGGGACCGGGACGGGGAGCACGGCGCCGTTTACGCGGTCGGTGACAGCGGGCGGATCGAGATCGTGCGCCCGGCTCCGGCCCCGACCCCGCCAACGGCTCCGGCATCGGACGAGCCCGCGGCCAGCCCAGCTGTCCCACCCATCGCCTTCGAGCTGCCGGATCGGGCCGCCGTCGACCGGCTGTACCACCGGCTGCGAACCAGCCGGCCCGCGACGACCAGACCGGCGCCCCCGACGACGTTTCCCCGCGGTCACTACGGATTCACCGCGACCGACCCGGCCGGCTACCCGGTGTTGCTCTGGACCGAGGCGACCCGATGACGGCCACCCTCGACTTCGAGCTGCCGATTGCACTGAGCGCCCACGAGCCACCGGAGGCCCGCGGACTCGGCCGAGACGGGGTGCGCCTGCTAGTTGGCGACCGCGCCAGCGGCGAGGTCTCGCACCACTGGTTCCCGGAGCTGCCGAGCCTGCTGCGGCCCGGCGACGTGCTGGTGGTCAACACGTCGGCGACGGTGCCGGCCGCGATCGACACTACTGACCGCTCCGGCCTGGTCGTGCATGTGTCGACAGAACTGCCCGGTGGGCGGTGGGTGGTGGAGCTGCGCAGTCCGGCGGAGGGTGGCAGTACCCGCCCGTACCGCGACGGCGTCGCCGGCCGCACCTACCCGCTGCGCGCTGGTGCGACCGTGCACCTGATCGAGCCGTACACCGACGGGCGGCTCTGGCTGGCGATCATCGAGACGCCACGATCGGTGCCGCTCGTGGAGCACCTGATGCGGCACGGCCGGCCGATCCGGTACGGCTACGTCAGTACGGACTGGCCGCTGGCGACGTACCAGACGGTGTTCGCCACCGAGCCGGGTAGTGCCGAGATGCCCAGTGCCGGTCGCCCGTTCACGACCGCGCTCGTCGCCCAGCTGGTCAGCCGCGGGGTCACGATGGTGCCGCTGACCCTGCACACCGGCGTCGCCTCGGCCGAAGCGCACGAGCGGCCGTATCCAGAACGGTTCACCGTTCCGGCACCGACCGCACGGCTGGTCAACGCCGCCCGCGCCGGCGGCAGCCGGATCATCGCGGTCGGCACCACCGTGGTCCGGGCACTGGAGACGGCGGCCACCGGCCACGGCCGGGTCGCTCCCGCCGCCGGCTGGACCGATCTGGTGGTCAGCCCCGAACGAGGGGTCCGGGTCGTGGACGGGCTGCTCACCGGCCTGCACGAGCCGCGTGCCTCCCACCTGGCCATGCTGGAGGCCATCGCAGGACCGGAGCTGCTGGCTCGCTGCTACCAGGAGGCGATCGAGCGCCGCTACCTCTGGCACGAGTTCGGCGACCTGAACCTGCTGCTCTAATCCGCAACCTGCGGTTTCGTCGTCGCCGCGGCGGTTCCTGCGGATAGCGTGGCCCCGTGGACGCCGCACCACCCGAACGGACCATGCTGCTCACCGTCACCGGCCGGGACCGCCCGGGAGTCACCTCCGCGCTGTTCGACGTGCTGGCCGACTACCCGGTGGACGTACTCGACATCGAGCAGATCGTGCTGCGCGGTCGGCTCATCCTTGGCGTGCTGGTCACCAGCCCCAACGACGAGGGTGAGCTGTCAGCCCGGCTGACCAGGACCGCCCGGGCGCTCGGGGTGGAGCTGGAGACCATTGCCGGGACCGGGGACAACGCGGCTCGCGGTGCCGGCCGGCTGCACGTCACCGTGCTCGGCCAGCCGCTGCGACCGGCCGCGATGGCCGCGATGGCCGGAGTGATCGCCGACTGTGGGGCGAACATCGACCGGATCGTCCGACTCTCCCGCGACCCGGTGACCAGTGTGGAGCTCGACGTATCCGGCGCGAATTCGCTCGAGCTGCGCCGCCGGCTGACCGCCGAGGCGGCGAGGCGCCAGGTCGACGTCGCGGTCCAGCGGTCCGGGCTTTTCCGCCGGGCCAAGCGCCTGGTGGTGATGGACGTCGACTCCACCCTGATCCGCGGTGAGATTGTCGAGAAGCTCGGCGAGCTGGCCGGTCACTCGGCCGAGGTCGCCCGGATCACCGACCAGGCGATGCGCGGCGAGCTGGACTACGCGGCCTCGCTGCGGGCCCGGGTCGGATTGCTCGCCGGGCTGGACGCGAGCGTGCTGGCCGACGTCTCCAAGCAAGTAGAGCTGATGCCCGGCGCGGCCACCCTGATCCGTACGCTCAAGCGGCTGGATCACAAGGTAGCGATCGTGTCCGGCGGGTTCACCCAGATCACCGACGTGCTCGCCGCCGAGCTCGCCATCGACTACGCCGCCGCGAACACACTGGAGGTCGCGGATGGCCGGTTGACCGGCCGGCTGATCGGTCCAATCATCGACCGGGCCGGCAAGGCCGCCGCGCTGCGCCGTTTCGCCACTGCGGCCGGGGTGCCGTTGAGCCAGACCGTCGCGATCGGGGACGGCGCGAACGACCTGGACATGATCGCCGCGGCCGGTCTGGGTGTTGCGTTCAACGCGAAGGCGGTGGTCCGGCAGGCCGCGGACACCTCGGTGAGTGTGCCCCACCTGGACACGATCCTGTACCTGCTGGGGATCTCCCGGGACGAGGTCGACGAGGATGCCGTCGAAAACGGCTCAGCGCCGGTGTCGGGATCCGCGGATTGGCATTCGTAGAACAAGTCGAGAGGGTGCAGACAGCACCCGCACGTCACAGGGAGACGATCCGATGAAGTACGTCATCTTGATCGCCGGGGACCCGTCGAAGGCTCCGACCGACCCGGCCGAAGGCGAGTCCTGGTACAAGGACATCTCCGTCTGGTACGAGCAGTGGACTGCCGCCGGGAAGGTGGTGGACGGCGGTCACCAGCTCGACGCGCCCAGCACGGCCAGGACCGTACGCAGCAGCGGCGTCACCGATGGGCCGTTCGTCGAGGCCAAGGAGGTCATCGGGGGTTACTCCGTGCTGGAGACCGACACGATCGACGAGGCCGCTGAGCTCGCGGCCAGCTGGCCCGGCGTATCGAAAGGCTGGATCACGATCGAGGTTCGCCCGATCATCGAAATGCCGGAAATGTAGG
This sequence comes from Actinomycetes bacterium, assembly GCA_035263265.1. Taxonomy (GTDB): domain Bacteria; phylum Actinomycetota; class Actinomycetes; order JAKEEW01; family JAKEEW01; genus DATAFN01. The sequence goes on along the minus strand of DATFRM010000051.1, from coordinate 294 downwards.
GCGCCGACGTGCGCTACGCGATGCTGATCTGCGGCGATCCGTCCTCCTGGGATGACGCGCCCGCCGAGGATCAGGCGGACGCGATGACCGAGACCTACGCGTGGTTCGAGCGGTGGGTCCAGGCCGGCAAGATCGCCGACGGCGGAGCCGAACTGGCACCGGTGCAGACCGCCAAGTCGATCCGCGCCGGACAGGTCACCGACGGGCCGTTCATCGAGGCCAAGGAGGTGATCGGCGGCTTCGTGCTGCTGAACGCCGACTCGATGGACGAGGCGCTGAAGATCGCCGGAACCT